>JBEAWD010000159.1:0-10443 GCA_041160585.1 Pseudomonadota bacterium
GGCCGGCCAGTGGGCAAGGGTGCCTGGCCGCGCATCACGCTGCCCAAGTGGGAAGGCGCAGCTTCCTGATGGAACTCAAAGTCGTCCTTGAACATGTGCAGGAGGTGTTCCTCCAGGCCCATCATCAAGGGGTGCACCCACGTGTCGAAGAGCACATTGGCCCCTTCGAAACCCATTTGGGGTGCGTAGCGAGCGGGGAAGTCCTGCACATGCACCGGCGCCGAGATCACGGCGCAGGGAATGCCCAGTCGCTTGGCGATGTGCCGCTCCATCTGCGTACCCAGCACGAGCTCAGGCTGCAGCGCGGCGACCGTTTCCTCCACCAGCAGGTAGTCGTCGGTGATCAGGGCCTCGAGTCCCAACTCGGTGGCTGCTTCGCGCACCTCCCGCGCCTGCTCCCGGCTGTAGGTGCCCAACCCCACGACGTTGAACCCCATCTCTCGCGAGGCCACCCGCGCGGCGGCGACGGCGTGGGTGGCGTCTCCGAAGATGAACACACGCTTGCCGGTCAGGTAGGTCGAGTCCACCGAGCGGGAATACCACGGTGCCCGCAGCGAGGATTCATCGACGGGCGGCATCGTCCCACCCAGGGATTCGATGATCGCGGTCACCTCGCGCATGAAGGCGCGCGTACCCTGCACGCCAATTGGCGTGGTACGCACCATGGGCTGTTTGAACTGGCGCTGCAGCCACTGCGCGGCCGTCGCCCCGGTCTCCGCGTAAAGCACCACGTTGAAGTCGGCTTCGGGCAGGCGCATCAGATCGGCCGTGGCCGCACCCATGGGGGCCACCACACCGACCTCCACCCCCATCTGCGACAGCAGCTGTGTGACCTCCGTGACGTCGTCGCGGTGTCGAAAGCCCAGGGCAGTGGGTCCGAGCAGATTGCAACGCGCGCGCCGGCCCTCCAAAGCCGGGCGTATCCCCGCATCGGCCGCGCGCGACGCTGGCCCCAGCAGGTGGCGGATCAGGTGATAGAAGGTCTCGGCGGCCCCCCAGTTCTCCTTGCGTTGGTAGGAGGGCAGCTCCAAGGGCACGACGGGAATCGGCAGGTTCAGCGCCTGCGCCAAGCCGCCGGGGTCGTCCTGAATGAGTTCGGCGGTACAGGAAGCGCCCACCAACAGCGCGCCGGGCTTGAACCGTTCATGGGCCTCGCGCACGGCGGTCTTGAAGAGTTCAGCCGTGTCGCCACCCAGGTCGCGGGCTTGGAAGGTGGTGTAGGTGACGGGTGGGCGTTGGCCGCGGCGCTCGATCATGGTGAACAGCAGGTCCGCATAGGTGTCGCCCTGCGGCGCGTGCAGAACGTAGTGCACGTCGCGCAGGGCGGTGGCGACCCGCATGGCGCCCACATGTGGCGGGCCTTCGTATGTCCAGAGCGTCAACTGCATGGGGTGTCCATTCGCTTTGGGTCAGGCGGCCAGCCGCTGGCGGCGGTCCAGCGGGCGGGCAAACAGGTTGGCGAGGTCGGCGGCCTGGTCGTAGCCGTGCACGGGTGAGAACACGAGCTCGATCGCCCACTTGGTGGTCATGCCTTCCATCTCCAGCGGGTTGGCCAGTCCCAGGCCGCACACCACGATGTCGGGCCGCGCGGCGCGGCATCGGTCGAGTTGGCGCTCCACGTCCTGGCCTTCTGACAGCTGAACGCCCGGTGGCAGCAGGGCCAGTTCCTCATTCATGTGTTGGCGGTGCAGGTAGGGCGTTCCGACTTCGATCAACTGCATGCCCATTTCGCGATTGAGGAAGCGCGCCAGTGGGATCTCCAGCTGCGAGTCGGGGAAGAAGAAGAGGCTGCGACCCTGCAGCTCGGGGCGAATCTTGGCCAATGCGGCCTGCGCCCGTTGCCGCGCGGCGGCGGTGACGTCCTGCACCACGGAGGCGGCCACCCCGGCCACGGCAGCCCCGGCCTGCAGCCAGGCGGTGGTGCCTTCGACACCGAAGGGGAAGGGCGCGGCCACGCGTTGGGCGCCTCTGGCTTCCAGGGCGCGCGCGGTGTCGGCCAAGAAGGGTTGGGCCATGAGGTAGTGGGTGCCCGGCCCCACCGGCGGCAGCTCGGTGGAGCGTCGCGGTGGCATGAAGTGCACGTTCTTCAGACCCATGGCGGCGAACAGGCGCGCGAACTGGTCTTCCACCACATCGGGAAGCGCACCCACCACGAGCAGCTGCGGCTGTTGGTCCATGCCATCCGTCGATTCGGGCAGGCAAGGCACCAGTGAGGCCAGGCAGGCGTCTTCGCCCTGGGTGAAGGTGGTTTCGATGCCGCTGCCAGAGTAGTTCAGGATGCGCACGGCCGGTGTGAAGCGCTGTGAAAGCCGTTGGGCGGCCCGGGACAGGTCGAGCTTGATGACCTCGCTGGGGCACGAGCCCACCAGGAACAGGGTCTTGATGTCGGGGCGGCGTTCCAGCAGCCGCGTGACCACGCGGTCGAGCTCGTCATTCGCATCGGCCAGGCCCGCCAGATCACGGTCGTCGATGATGGCCGTGGCAAAGCGCGGTTCGGCAAAGATCATCACACCCGCGGCCGACTGCACCAGGTGTGCGCAGGTCCGCGAGCCCACCACCAGGAAGAAAGCGTCCTGGATCTTGCGGTGCAGCCAAATGATGCCCGTCAGGCCGCAGAAGACCTCTCGCTGACCCCGTTCACGCAGCACAGGGCGTGCTGCGCTGGCCAATGGGCTGGTATCCATCCCGGCGGCCAGTGGGCTGGGCTGAATCGGAATCACGGGACTCATGCCACCCCCCTTGACGCCGCAGCGGGTGCGGCCTCGGCTTCAGCCTGAGCCTGCAGGCGCGCGGCTCGCAGTTTCCAAATGAACTGACCGGCGTTGATCACATAGGCCGCATAGGCCGCCAGGGCCAGGGTCATCAGCTGGCCGGGCGCCAGCAGGTCGTTGAAGGCGGCGGCCAGATAGGCCGTATGCAGCGCCAGTACCAGCATGCTGAAGACGTCTTCCCAGTAGAACGCCGGCGCGAACAGGTACACCCCGAACACCACCTTTTCCCAGATACAGCCGGTCACCATGATGAGGTAGAGGATCAGCGTCTTGAGGACGACCGAGGCCGATGCCCATTGGAGGCCCTCGCCGGTGGCCAGGTAGCGCAGCACCAGGCCCAGGGACACCAGGAAGACCAGGAACTGGAGGGGGGCCAGCACGCCCTGAACCAGGGTCCAGCGGGACTCATCCCGCCGTTTCTTCTGCTCAGGGGTGTACAGGGGCGGGCGCCCAGCGGAGGGCAGGGCGCTGCCTTCCGAGGCCGTGCACGGGGGCAAAACTGCGGTCATGCCTGCAATCTAGTCGCCAACCCTACTTGTGTCAATCCCAGTTGACGACAACTGGACATGACACCGGCTTTGTGGCCTACTGGCGTCGCCGTCTCGAATTTCGGTGCTGACGCGCTGTAAACGCGCTTGAAAGTCCGACGGGAAACAGCGATATTCGGGAACCACCTCAGTCCACGTTTCCGAGCTGTTTCAGGAGAAGCGTGGCGTTGATGCCTTCGAGCGGAACCCGCAGCGGCCTGCAAAGCCTGTTGCGTCCATCTCTCGTCAGCCAGCGCCCAGTTGCAGGAGACGCAGGATTGGATCGATCGCTACAAACCGCCGACGAAGGCCCTTTTGACTCCAGCCGTCACCCCGAGGGAGATCGCCAAAGACGCGTGGCGGACCGTCGCGTGCGCTCGATGCTTGGGGCCGTGCTGGACCACGAAATCATTCCCCGGCTGATGAACGCCCACCGCTCACCAATGCCCAGTTCGCACGGCGCTGCCGGCGCGGCGGCGTCGGTGCGTCAGGTGATCGATGAGGCCCAAGTTCAAGCCTTGGTGGACATCAGCCTCAACGGTGAAGCCGAACGGGCCCGCGAGTTTGTCCTTCGCCTTCGCGACGAGGGCATGTCGGTGGAGTCGCTCTACCTGGACCTGATCACGCCGGCAGCCCGTCGGATCGGCGCCATGTGGGAGGCCGACACCTGCGATTTCGTACTGGTCACGCTGGCCCTGCTGAGAATCCAGCAGGTCGTGTACGACCTCAGTCCTGACTTCATCCGCGAGGGTGCTGAGCCCAGCAGTCGACGCATACTCGTGGTGCCGGCGCCCGGTTCGCACCACACCCTGGGGGCGGCCATGGTCGCCGACTTCTTCCGTCGTGATGGCTGGGATGTGCTCAGTTCGCACGACCTCAACCGTGCAGACGTGCTGCGCGCGGTTCGCAAGGAATGGTTCGATGTCGTGGCCGTGTCCATTTCGGCACCGAACCAGGTGGTTTCCAGCAGCACCTTGATTTCGGATATCCGCAAGCTCTCGAGCAACAAGGGTATCCTCGTGATGGTGGGCGGCCCTCTGGCACTGTCGGTGCCGGATTTGGCCACGCGGGTGGGAGCGGACATGGTCACGCTCGACGCGAAGCAAGCAGTCGATGTAGCCGGACGGGCGGTGCCTGTCCGTAGGACGTCTGTAGCGAACTGAGCGCCACCCCTTTTGCATCTCCAAGCAGTATCGGCTTTGCAACAGAACTGACGCTCAAGATGAACGACCGAGTCAACCCTTTACTCGTACCGGCATACGGAGATCTTCTGTTGAACCAGCAGGAAGTGCCACTCAACGCCCTGGCCGGCCTCGATGCCCAGGCCACGGCGGCCTTGCTGGCGGCGGCGGCAGACATCGCCTTGGTCATCGATCGGCAGGGGCTGATTTCGAGCGTGGCGGTGGGCAACCCCGAACTCAGCGTGATCGGTCATCAACGTTGGCAGGGCAAGGCCTGGGTCGACATCGTCACGGCCGAGAGCCGCGGCAAGGTCACGGCGCTCTTGGAGGACGCGTCCCAGCACCGGACCCGGCGTTGGCGCCACATCAACTTCCCCACAGCCCAAGGCGCTGATGTGCCGATGCTCTACTCGGCGGTGCAGCTCGGTGAGATGGGGCAAGTGGTGGCCTTCGGTCGAGACATGCGGCAACTGGCCTCGCTGCAACAGCGGCTGGTCGGCGCTCAGCTGTCGCTCGAGCGCGACTACCTTCGCCTGCGCCACCTCGAAACCCGGTACCGATTGCTGTTCGACTCGGTCTCCGAAGGCGTCTTCATGGTCAGCACCGCCAACCAGAAGATCACCGAGGCGAACGCGGCAGCGCGCGTGCTGTGCGGTTTGGGCCCCAACGAAGACCTCGACGGTCGGCTCATGCCCGACCTGGTTCATCCTTCGCAGGCCCTGGCGCTGGCCGATTACTTGGGTGGCGTGCGCACCACAGGCCGCGGTGACGGCATCACCTTGACCCTTGCCGGAACCGGTGTGGAGGTGCAGACCCGAGCCACCCTGATCCGACACGAGGGGGGATCGTCCTACCTGTTGCAGATGCGGCCAGTGGACGCATCGGCGCTGGCGCTGACGGTCAGTGACGAGTCCCGAGCGCGGCTGGCGCAGGTGGTGGAGGCCATTCCAGACGCCTTCGTCGTGACCGACATGGCCGGCAAAGTGCTGTCGGCCAACCACGCCTTCCTCGAGTTGGCGCAAGAAGCCTCGGTGGAGCAGGTCCATCAACAGCCCCTGGAGCGCTGGCTGGGCCGCACGGTCGTTGACCAAAGTGTGCTGTTGTCTCACTTGCGGCAAAGCGGCAGCATTCGCTTGTTCTCCACGACCTTGCGCGGCCGGCTGGGCCTTTCGGCCCAGGTCGAGATCTCGGCGGCCTCCGTCCCTGGAACCGAGCCGCCGGCACTGGGTTTTGCGATCCGTGATGTCGGTCGGCGCATCACCCCCGAAAACAGCGGGGCACCGGCCTTGCCGCGTTCGGTGGAGCAGATGGCCGAACTGGTCGGTCGGGTGCCGCTCAAGGAGATCGTGGGCGAAACCACCGACCTCATCGAGCAGTGTTGCATCGAGGCTGCCCTGGAACTCACCCGCGGCAACCGCGCGTCCGCGGCCGAGATGCTGGGCCTTTCGCGACAGTCGCTCTATGTGAAGCTGCGCCGTTTCGGCTTGGTGGGCGAGCAAGAGAACGAGAACTGATCGGGTGGCCGTGGTGGCCCGAGGGACTGTATATCTGAAGCGACATCGCACAGCGTCAATCTGAATTGACAGCTGGGATCGCCGGGCGTAAGGTGGGGGCCCATGTCCCGCCCCCAGTTGTCCGCCGTCGCTGAACTGCTCAAGCCGATCACGTGGTTCCCGCCGATGTGGGCTTTCGGCTGCGGCGTCGTGGCCTCGGGTGTGGCCCTCGGTGACCGATGGTGGATGATTGCGCTGGGCGTGCTGTTGGCCGGCCCCTTGGTTTGCGCCACCAGCCAGGCGGTCAACGACTGGTTCGACCGCCACGTCGACGCCATCAATGAGCCTCACCGCCCCATCCCGTCGGGCCGCATGCCGGGGCGTTGGGGCCTCTACATTGCATTGATTTGGACAGCGCTGTCCCTGGTCGTGGCCTCGGCGCTGGGGCCCTGGGGATTTGGCGCTGCCGTGCTGGGGTTGGCATTGGCCTGGGCCTACAGCGCACCCCCCTTGCGCCTGAAACTCAACGGATGGTGGGGCAACGCGGCTTGTGGCCTCTGTTATGAAGGCTTGGCCTGGGTGACCGGCGCAGCCGTCATGGCCGGTGGTGCCATGCCCGATGCCAGGTCCTTGTTGCTCGCGGCGCTGTACAGCATGGGCGCGCACGGCATCATGACCCTCAACGACTTCAAGTCGGTTGAAGGGGACCGACAGATGGGGGTGGGTTCGCTGCCGGTGCGCCTGGGCATAAACCGCGCGGCCCGCGTGGCCTGTTGGGCCATGGCCCTGCCCCAAGCGGTGGTCGTGCTGGCCTTGCTGGCCTGGGGCCAGCCTGTGCATGCGGGCATCGTGGCCTTGATGCTCCTGGCGCAACTCATCCTGATGCGACGCTTTCTGCAGCGGCCGTCTGAGCGCGCCGTCTGGTACAGCGGCTTTGGCGTGTTGCTGTATGTGCTGGGCATGTTGGCCAGCGCCTTTGCGTTGCGGGCCGGTGGATTCGCGGAGGCGGCCCTTTGAGCACGCAATCGGTCGAGTCCCTCACGGCCAGTCACCTGGGCTGGGGTGGTGTCTTGCGCCTGGGCCTCGTGCAGACGGCCCTGGGTGCTGTGGTCGTGCTGACCACGTCAACGCTCAACCGCGTGATGGTGGTGGAACTGGCCTTGCCGGCCTTGCTACCCGGCCTGTTGGTGGCGCTGCACTACGCCGTGCAGATCACCCGCCCCCGCATGGGGCACGGGTCTGACGTGGGTGGGCGACGCACTCCCTGGATCCTGGGGGGCATGGCCATGCTCAGCGTGGGTGGGGTCTTGGCGGCCTTGGCCACCACCTGGATGCAGGACCGATTCGCCGCGGGCGCCGCCTTGGCCACCTTTGCTTTCCTGCTGATCGGGCTGGGCGTCAGCGCCAGCGGCACGTCGCTGTTGACCCTGTTGGCCAAGAAGGTCGCGCCCGAGCGGCGCGGGCCTGCGGCCACGGTGGTCTGGTTGATGATGATCTTCGGATTCGCCCTCACGGCCGGAACGGCCGGCAAGTTGCTTGACCCCTACTCGCCAGAGCGGCTCTTGCAGGTCAGCAGCTGTGTGTCGATTCTTGCGATGGTGGTCACGGCCTTGGCCTTGTGGCGTGTCGAGCCAAGCACCACGCCGCCCTTGATGCCGATTGACGGGTCGTGCCGCGCGCAAGGGCCGGGCCAGGCTCAGCCCTCTTCAAGCTCGCCACCACCTGGCCGGATCGGGTTTCGCGCTGCCTTGGCTGACGTATGGGCAGAGCCCGCTGCGCGCCGATTCACCTTCTTCGTGTTCTTGTCGATGCTGGCCTACAGCTCGCAGGATCTCATCCTTGAGCCGTTTGCGGGCCTGGTGTTTGGCTGGACGCCCGGGGAATCCACGGCACTGTCCGGCGTCCAGCATGCGGGCGTGTTGGTGGGCATGCTGATCGTGGCCGCCTGCACCGGCTGGGGACGTGGTTGGTTGCGCAGCCTGGCCTTCTGGTCGGTAGGGGGGTGCCTGCTGTCAGCCCTGGCGTTGGGTCTATTGACGTGTGCGGGCCTCTTCGGGCCGCCCTGGCCTTTGCGGGCGACAGTGGCCTTGATGGGAGCGGCCAACGGCATGTTTTCCATCGCGGCGATCGCCTCGATGATGCGTCTGGCGGGGCATGGACGTGAGCGGCGTGAGGGCACCCGGGTGGGCTTATGGGGTGCCGCACAGGCCATGGCATTCGGCCTGGGAGGCCTGGCGGGGGCGGCGGCCAGCGACGTGGCACGTTGGTGGATCGCCGATGTCGGCTTGGCCTATGCGGGCGTGTTCGCACTGGAGTCTCTGCTGTTCGTGGGGGCCGCAGTCCTCGCGTGGCAGGTCTCGCGCCTGGCGCCCGCTTCCGCGCCGGATGATCCATCGAACCCGGCGCCGGTCACGGCCGCCAGAGCGCCGGGGCCTGATGCACCTGTCGCCCCATCCGCGAGTTCGCCCCTGGGCGCTGCAACGGCCCGCATGGCCAGCTAGGAGATCAACATGAGCACCGACTTGTACGACGTCGTCATCGTCGGCGGAGGACCCGCAGGCGCCACAGCCGCGCACGACCTGGCCCGCAAGGGCAGGAGCGTGCTGTTATTGGATCGCATGGGGCGGGTAAAACCCTGCGGCGGCGCCATTCCGCCTCGACTCATCCGGGATTTCGACATTCCGGATCATCTGCTGGTGGCCCGCGCACAATGCGCGCGGATGATTTCGCCGCAGGACGCCAAGGTCGATATTCCCATCGAGGGCGGATTCGTCGGGCTTGTGGACCGTGACGTGTTCGACGAATGGCTGCGTGAGCGGGCGGCGCAGGCGGGGGCGCACCGGCGCATCGGGCGCTTTACACGCGTGGAGAGCCCTGCGGATGGTCCGGCCGTCGTGCACTTCGAGGAGCGACAGCGCGCGGGCGACAGCCATGCCGTTGAGCGAACGGTGCGAGCACACTGCGTGATCGGCGCCGATGGCGCGCGTTCCGAGGTGGCCCGTCAAGCAGTGGAAGGGGCCGAAAAAACCAAATACGTGTTCGCTTATCACGAGATCATCCGTGCGCCGCAGCCTGGCCATCCCGACTACGACCCGGCTCGCTGCGATGTGTACTACCGGGGTCAACTCTCACCCGATTTCTACGGTTGGGTGTTTCCACACGGCACGACGATGAGCGTGGGCACGGGCAGTGCCGACAAGGGTTTCTCCTTGCGCGGTGCGGTGGCCGATCTTCGCCAAGCCGCTGGCCTCGCGGGGACCGAGACGCTGCGCCGTGAAGGCGCACCCATTCCGCTCAAGCCGCTGCCGAAGTGGGATGACGGTCGCCATGTGGTCTTGGCCGGCGATGCCGCCGGTGTGGTGGCGCCAGCCTCCGGCGAAGGGATCTATTACGCGATGTACGGGGGCCGTCTGGCCGCAGACGCCGCCCAGGCCTTCCTCACCTCAGGTCGCGCCGCTGATCTGGCGCAGGCGCGCCGGCGGTTCATGAAGGACCATGGGAAGGTGTTCTGGGTGCTGGGCATGATGCAGCACTTTTGGTACCGCAACGACAAGCGCCGAGAGCGCTTCGTCAGCATTTGCCGGGACAAGGATGTGCAGCAACTCACCTTTGACGCGTACATGAACAAGGCCCTGGTCAAGGCCAAGCCCATGGCCCATGTGCGCATCTTCTTCAAGGACATGGCGCACCTCTTGGGTTTGGCACGCGTCTAGCGCCACGTCGCGGGATTGTTCGCTCGTGTAACGGTCAGCTTGTTCCCGATAGTCCAGTGACTCGCTCAGAAATTGACTTGTGGGACGATGAAAGGGTAGTTCCCCGGGCTTTCTGCCCTCAACTGGAGAAAACATGAAGCAAACCAACCGTCGCGTCTTCATCATGCAACTGGCTGCCGGTTCTTCGCTGCTGGCCGCTGGTGCAGCACAGGCCCAGGCCAAGATCGACGAAAAGGACCCGCAGGCCACGGCTGTAGGCTATCTGCACGACACCACCAAGGTCGACGCCAAGAAGTACCCCAAGCACGACAAGGCGCAGAAGTGCAGCAACTGCCAGCTGTATCAAGGCAAGGCCTCGGACGCATGGGGCGGCTGTCCCCTGTTCGCCGGCAAGCAAGTGGCTGGCAACGGCTGGTGCAGCGCCTACGCCAAGAAGGCCTGATGGAGCGTACCGCGGGGGCCTACCGGAAGCACTGGCTCCGGTGCAGGTTGACCTGGCGGTCGTAGTTCAGGCCGCGTCCGGTGGCCGTGTCGACCACGGCGCCGGGCGCGCCTCCGACCAGCAGATTGCCCACCAGCCCCAAATTGGGCTTGGGCATGATCACCGTGGAAGCGGTGCCCAGCATCTCGCCGCGGCACTCCAGGCTCAATAGATTCCACGAATTTGGCACGCGCACCTCTGCGGGGGTGTCGAACGAGGTGCTGCTGCCAGCGCCCACCAGGGTGCATCTTGCACCGACGTTTTCTACCGGCCCGCA
>JBEAWD010000185.1:0-5044 GCA_041160585.1 Pseudomonadota bacterium
ACCCACGGGTGCGCGGAGTTCATGGCCGCCAGCAACTCCTCGTCTGCCGACGCAGGCTCGAAGTCCACCAACCGATCGCTGGACTTGTCGGCGTCGTGGTTCACCAGTGCAAGCTGCTCGATGTCTGTCGGCGGTGGCGGTGGGCGCCTTCCCCGCCCTCCGGACTTCTGCGCTGTTGACTCGCAAGAAGGGTTCGCAGGCTTGGCAGCTGGGGTGCCAAGCTGCGCTTGAGCGAAAGGTGGTGGCACCAACCGCTGCGCGCCAGCGATGCGGCTCCAGCGACCCGTCAGGATGGAGCTGGCGTCGACCTGGCGCCGCTGGCTGGCCACTACGGCACGGCTGGACCGAGCGAGCCACCATACCTCTGCGCAACGGACCAGATCGTTGAAGCCCTGCGCCTCGAACGGCATGAAGGTCGACCCCGGGAAAGCCTCCAGCGCCAGCCTCCGCAGCCACGGGTTCAGGTCACCGAGTCGCAACTCGGCTGGCATGGGCGGCGCATGAAGCCAGATCAGTTCGGTCATGGGGTCGAACCACCAGCGGTGCGTCTGGCGATCAACCGACCCCGAGGCCGGCACCTTGAAGTCCAGGTACGCACGACGCTCGGGTCCTGACACTGGCAGTCCCCTGGCGTCTGGTTGGCTGAACCGCCGCAGCAGCATCGACAGCTTGGTGGCGTCGAGCAGCATCCCGTACAGGGCGGCACTAACCAGCAGGGCGGTTGCCCACCCTTCCGCCGAGAAGACGGAAGGCGCCTCTGGCAGAGATGGTTCCGCGGCGATCGCGGCTTCGCCCCGGGGTTCGGGCGCACTGCGCTTGTCCTTGGGAGCTGCCCACTGCCTGCGGGCCTGCGCAAAGGCCTTTGTGGCCCAGTTGTTCAGGCCCCGCTTCCAACCATCCACGATTGGCAAGACCAGAACCGCTCGTTCGGTGAACGGACTCGAAGGCGCCCGCAACATCGAGATCAGGGGAGTTTCCGGGGTGTAAAACCCGGCGCCCTCGAGCTTTCGTCTGGCTCGTAGCAGCAGGCGGAACCAGCTGATGGCCTGGATGAATCGCAGCTGCGTACCGGCTTCAGCCTCCAGCTTGAGACGCGCGGCGACATCCCGGACGGCGTTTGCGATTTCCATGTCGCATGCCAGGGCTCGGGGTAGGGCACCGTGGTCGGCAATTGGCGGCCTGTCCACGAGAATGTCGCCAATCCGATCGGCGAACCACTGCACTGGATCGGCATGGCACAGCAGCGTGGCGAAGGCGTTGCCCTGGAGATCGAAGCTCCGCAGGAGCTCCAGCAGAGGCCGCACCTGCTGACGGTCGTCGTCGGTGGCGTGATCGTGGACATCACGCCAGAACGGCGACAGCGCGGGCTCGGGTTGCTGGTGCCGGACGCGAAACGACCGGCCGCGCCCCGCCGGGCCTGCGTCATGCATCGGCGCCTGCAGTACCTCGGCGTCCCTGCCTTCACCACCCTTGGCTGCGAGACCGCTGGTGCAGAGCTGCAGGTTCAGGTCGTGGTGCAGGCTGTCGATCGCGTCTCCAAGCCGCGTCATGCTGGTCGGGTAGTCGAAGGTGGAGTGCATCGCGATGGCGCCGCCGCCGGTATCCCGGTGTCCGAGCAGTGCGTCCAGGTCTGCGGCAGGGCAGCCCCGCGCAAGAAGCTGCGTACGCAGGAAGGAACGAGCGAAGTTCGCCGGCCAAGGAAATCCCAGGTCTGCCAGTTCCCTCTCGATCCAGGCCACGCTCACCTCGCCTGGCTTGTCATCGGCATCCAGCCGGAACATCGCCCTGATGCGGTTGGATGAGGCTTGCCACTCCCGGACACAGTCCAGTCGCCTAACCACTTGCAGCTGATGCTGTTGCCACACACGCAGTTGCCGGATCAGCAGCGGACGCAGGAGCACCAGCCGAGCGCGCTGGTTGTGGTACGTCTCCTTGTCCGCGAGACCCGCAAACACCGCGTCGTCTGACTCCGGTAGGCCCGCCCTTTCCCTCACCCGGTCTGCCTGCTCCAGGGCCAGCAGGAGCGCAGAGGGAGAGCGCACGGCGCGCAGGCCGGTACTCAGACCCTGGACTACCAAGGTGTGCAACAGCAGCCAACGGTGGTGGTTGCGCAAGAAGGAACGGCTGTCGAGGTTGGCAGGCGCTGATGCACACTCCCTGAGAACCTTGACCAAGCGCTGCACTTCCTCGAGGCTGGGCACGAAAGCAGCACCAACGGTGTACTTGGATAGGATCGGCTCGCTCCAGGGCCACAGCTCGACGGTTGCAGCCCAGGCCGAGGTGGCCGACGCGGCCCTGTGTGCTGCGGAGGCATCAGCGGTCGCTGCGTGCAACTCGTGATCAAGCAGACGTGACAGCCCAGCATGGCTCAGGCCTTCGCCGTACGCGCGAACCAGGCGTTCCAGGCGATGCTGCGTGTAGTACAGCCGCGCTTCGCCCTCGGCCTCCGTACGCCTCGTCACCAGCCAAGCCAGCGTGCGGTCCCCGGTTGCGGCCTCGATGTGGCAACCCAGCTGCTGCTGCAGCAATCGCACGGGCCAGTGATCGTGGCCTGCCGGCGGGGGTACGGTGGCGAGAAACCGCTCGACGCGGGCGCGCGGCGAAGCGGGCTCGTCTTCGAGTAGATCAAGGGCTGCCACTCCCCAGGGCCTCGGCGCGGGTGGAGATGCGGGAGCTTGGTACTCCTCTCGCTTGACGAAGCCGGAGCCGCCGTTTCGCAGGGCTTCAGTCGTTGTGAGGCTTTGGCGTCGGGACCAGTCAGCAAGCAGGCGGCGCCCGGTCTCACCAGCGGGCAGAACCAGGTTAAGGACCGGCGAGCCTGCAGCCTGCGAGGGAAGGTCAGTTGCTTGGCTCTCTGCGCTCAACCGTGGCCGTATGGCTGGGATCAGGAAGGCGACCGCGACCAACGGGTGGTCCGGCGCCGGCGGTTCACCCGTGATCAACCCCTCGAAGTGAGCAGCTTCGCGCTCCTTTGCACTTGGCGGGCGCGAAACATTGGGCACCAAAGACCTGCTGACCAGCAGGACGGGGTGATCGACTGGCTTGAACAGTGCCTGTTCCAGACTGCAGGCCGAGCGCTCTAGCACCGCCGGCAAACCAGACATGCGAGAGGTGTGCGCCTCCTCTGAACGCGCCAGGAGGACTATGCGGCAGTTGACCAGCTGATCTGGATCCTGTCCCAGGCTAAGCGTCATCAACGTGAGCAGCGCGTCGGCGCGGGTGGACTGCAAGGTCGGCGACCACCGGCCGCGATCAGAGTCGAGTGCATGGATTGCAGATAGGGCCAGGTTGTCCGCATCGGCCGGCGCCAAGAATCTCAAGTCCCAGGGCAAGATGGTCGCGGCCATCTCGGCTTGCATGCCCTGCCATTTCAGCTTCGACAGCGCTCCCTTGACCTTGTCTGGGCTGACCTGAGGCAGGGATGGCTGACTGATGTCTTCATATGGAAGACCACCGCTGGCGCCTTCATCTCCCTCGTCGCCGTTGCCGTCGAAGTCCAGATCTGGACCGGCGCTATCAACCGTTGGCCTACCGGGGTCTGGTGGGATGTATCCGTCGACGCCGGTGACCCCTGGACGACTTGGCGACGTTTCTCCGCTCCGCCGCTTGCGCTTTGGGCCTTGCTCAGCACCTTCAAGGAGTTGCAGCCAATGGGTGAGGTAGCCCACCAGTGCCCGCATCCGCACCTGACTTCGAGTGAGTCTGGGTTTCGAACCCGAGGTGTTGCTAGTCTTGCTGCTGGCTGCCGCAGACAACTCTTCCTCCAGCGCCGCCAGCGAGCCGACGTAGGTGCGCGGGTCTGGGTCCAAGGTGAAGCGGTCAAGCAGACCGGCCTGGGCAGCTTCACCCAGCCACCTGGCTGCCAGGCAGGCTGGCGCGGCCGACGTCGGGTGAGCCGCAAACTCGACGTGACGCGTCGGAGCAAAGCTCAGGTATTCCTGAACCGTGCGTTGGGACGCCCAGCGAAGTTCGATGCAGGCCGCGGTGAGCATGGTCTGCAGGTGATTGAACTTGTGCGCAATGGCCCGCCGGTCGGAAGAAGGGTGTGCCGAGAACTCGTGCTGCGTCACTAGCAGCGAAGCCAGGGGCGCAATGCTGATGCCATGGCGCCGCAGCGGGTTGCGGACGTGGCCGTCTTCGTTCAGCTGCTTCGGCACATCCAGCCAGTTGGGCGCAGGTGCGAGACATTCTTTAGCGACGGTGGTGCGGACGTCGCCCCAGTCCCTGAGCAACCGCCGCCAAGCCAGCACGTATCTGGTCCAGGAGCCATCCGCCCACTCAGTTGCACCAAACAAGGGTGTGTCGAGAATCTGGCCGAACCGTTCCAGCACCGCACCGTGCGCACGCAAACTTGGCAGCAGTGAGAGCGAGAAGGAGAGAGCATCCCAGCTTTCCTGGCGATGCCCCAACTCTTGCAGCAACTTCCGAACCTGCAGGTACTCTGCAGAGTCCAGCGGTGCGCTTTGGATGAACTCTGCTTCCCCGTCTGAATTTGACGAGGCGATGGCGTCTGACTCGGTCATACGGGAGGGCAGCGCCAAGCTCGGTGTTGGGTTCAGACAGCGCGCCGTTTCGCGCGCGTGGCCTTGGGCGTTGCGTTGCGGTTCTGAAGCACTGCTCCCCCATTCGATTCGGCGTCGGCTAGCAGGCGACGGATGCTTTCTGGTGACCTGCTGAGGGCGGCCTCGGCTATGGCCGCGGCGTGCGCCGCTGCCAGCTGGAGGAGGCGCGGCGCCTGGAACTTGGTGTCCACCAGCATGACAGGGACCAGTGAATCGGCTGGCAGCAGCAGCCGCAGTGACGGCAGGAACTGGCCGCCGCATATTAGGAAGTGATGACGCTCGCTCGCCTTCCCTCGCCGCATCACCCAGGGGGGGCAAGCCCACATCAGCACTTCCAGGCCCGCGGCGGTCCAGTCGCTCAGCTGAGAAAGCGATCCGGCAACCAGGTCAAGGCGTGCATCACGATCCTGGACGGCCGTGTGAACCATGCTGATGGAACTTAGCGGCACCAACTCCAAGAGGAGACGGGCTTCATCACTCAG
>JBEAWD010000210.1:0-3934 GCA_041160585.1 Pseudomonadota bacterium
TAAAAGGTGCGCGGCTTCAGGCGCGGCAGCATGCTTTGCTGCGCCCGGCTTTCGATCTGAAAGACGCCCACCGTGTCGGCGCGGGTGGCCATGGCGAACGTGGCCGGGTCTTCGCGCGGGATGTCCTGCACGAGCCAGGGCTGGGATTCTTGGCCACGGCGGTGGTGGGGGCGGGCCTGGGGCCACCCGTGCCAGTGCGTCATGAATTCCAGTGTCTTGCGGATGACGGTGAGCATGCCCAGGGCCAGCACATCCACCTTCAACAACCCCAGGGATTCGAGATCGTCCTTGTCCCACTGGATGACGCGGCGGCCGTTCATGCTGGCGGGCTCGATGGGCACCAGGCTGGACAGGCGCCCGGAAGCGATGACGAAGCCGCCCGTGTGCTGCGACAAATGACGCGGAAAGCGCTGCAGGGACTCCACCAACTGCAGCCATCGCCGCATCAGCGGCGCATCGGCATCCAAGCCGAGTTCGCCCAGGCTGCGCCGCAGCCGTTCGGGTTGATCGAACCCATGGACCGAGCGGGCGAGCTTGTCGATGATGGATTCATCAAGGTCCAGGGCGAAGCCCACATCGCGCACGGCCCCGCGCGCGCGATAGGCGGTGACGGCTGCGGCCAGGGCACAGCGGCGGTCACCGTATTTGGCGTAGATGTACTGGATGACCTCTTCGCGCCGTTCATGTTCGAAGTCGACATCGATGTCCGGCGGCTCGGCCCGTTCGCGCGAGATGAAGCGCTCGAAGAGCAGCGTGGTCTGGGTGGGGTCGACTTCGGTGATGCCCAGGCACCAGCACACGGCCGAGTTGGCCGCCGATCCACGGCCCTGACACAGGATGCCGCGGCTGCGCGCAAAGCGCACCACGTCGTGCACGGTGAGGAAGAAGGGCTCATAGCGCAGGGCTTCGATGAGTTCGAATTCGCGTTCGAGTTGGGCCTGCACGGACGCCGGTACGCCTTCGGGGTGGCGATCACGGGCGCCTTGGAGGGTGAGGGCCCGCAGGTGCTGGATGGCGCTGAGCCCCTTGGGCACCAACTCGGCCGGGTATTCGTAGCGGAGCTCATCCAGGATGAAGGTGCAGCGGCGGGCGATGTCCACCGCGGCCTGAAGCCATTCGGGGCGGTACAGCCGCGCCAGTTGCAGGCGCGAGCGCAGGTGCTGTTCTGCATTGGGCGCCAGGCGGGTGCCGCATTGGGCCAGTGGGCGGCGCAGCCGGATGGCGGTGAGGGTGTCTTGCACCGGCTTGCGTGCGCGGCGGTGCATGAGGACATCACCGGCGGCCGCCATGGGCAGGTGCAGGCCTTCGGCCCGCAGTTGCTTCGCCACGGCCTGCACCCTTTCGATGAGCCGGGCATCGTCGGCCCACAGCAGGCGCTCGAGTGCCACCGCCGCACGGGAGCCGAAGGCCTGCGCACACCAACGGGCCTGGGCCTGCAGAACCGCCAGGGTGTCTTCACGCCGCGGGATGAGCAGCACCGTGCAATCGGCCAGGGCCTGCTGCGCCAACAGATCCTGCGGCCAAGCGCTGTATTGCCCCTTGGGAGCCCGGGCGCGCGCTTGGGTGATGAGTTCGCACAATTGCCCCCAACCTTGGCGGTTGTGCGCGAGCACGACCACGCGCAAACCGTGTTCGAGCCCCGGGGGTGGGGCCGGGCCGGGCGCCACCTCCAAGTGAGTGCCCAGGAGCAGGCGTGTGCCGGCAACCGAGGTGGCCGCGCCGGGTTCGCCGGGCCCAGGTGGCGTAGCGGCGTGCGGGGCGGGGCCTGTGATGAGGCCCTGCTGGCACGAGAGCCCTTGCTGGCGCTGACGCTTGAGCTCTTCATGTGCACGCACCACCCCGGCCACCGAGCACTCGTCGGTAAGGGCCAGGGCTTCATAGCCGAGTTCTGCCGCACGCGCGAGCAGTTCTTCCGGATGCGAGGCCCCGG
This sequence comes from Pseudomonadota bacterium, assembly GCA_041160585.1. GTDB lineage: Bacteria > Pseudomonadota > Gammaproteobacteria > Burkholderiales > Burkholderiaceae_C > RFTU01. The sequence continues at coordinate 1,931 of JBEAWD010000210.1, forward strand.
TGAGAAAGCTGAAGTTGCTGCGGCAGTGAAGTTCGGCATAGGCAGGCAGCATACTGTTTATTTATACAGTATTTCTGCCCTCCCAAGGGTGCCCCTGAAGAGGCACCAACAGGGGTGTTCCGGGGTGGTGGATCCTCCGTCAGAATCCAGCCTGTGAGACCCTTTGCGTTCACCCCTGCATCCCGGCGGTCCGGCTGAGCCATGTCGGCCACGCCCTGGTCCACACTGCTGGCACGCCTGCGGCACCCGCTGATCCAGGCCCCGATGGCCGGGGCGCAGGGCAGTGGCCTGGCCGTGGCGGTTTCACGCGCGGGGGCCCTGGGGTCTGTGCCGGCGGCCATGCTGGACGCCGCCGGGCTCGAACGCGAACTGGCGGTGCTGCGGCGTGAACTGGGGCCACAGGGCCTGCCCTACAACGTCAACTTCTTCTGCCACCGGCCGCCGCAGGTCGATGCGGCACAGGAGGCCGCCTGGCGCCAAACGCTGGCGCCCTACTATGCGCAGTGGGGCCTTGCCATCGATCACGCATCCAGCGCGCCGCAGCGCATGCCCTTCCATGCGGAGCTGGCCGATGTCCTGGCCGCCAACCCACCGCCGGTCGTCAGCTTCCACTTCGGCCTGCCCAGCGCCGAACTGCTGGACCGGGTGAAGGGCTGGGGTTCGGTGGTGATGGCGTCGGCCACCACCGTGGACGAAGCCCTGTGGCTGCGAGCGCGCGGTGTGGATGCCGTCATCGCGCAAGGCCTGGAGGCCGGCGGTCACCGTGGCCACTTCCTGCGGCCCGACCATGATCTGGGTGGTCAACTGCCCCTGCACCCGCTGCTGCAAGCCTTGCAGGCAGCTCGGGTGGGCCCGGTGGTGGCCGCCGGGGGCCTGGGTGATTCGGCCGCCGTGGCGAGCGCCCTGCAGGCCGGCGCGTCGGCGGTGCAAGTGGGCACGGCCTTCCTGCTGTGCGATGAGGCCAGCACCCCGGTGCTGCACCGGCGCGCCTTGGAACGGGCCGCCGTCCAAGGCCGTCAGCCCTTGACCGCACTGACCCGTCTGTTCACGGGCCGCCCTGCACGCGGTCTCTTCAACCGCCTGATGCGCGACATCGCCCCGATGTCGCCGCTGGCGCCCCCCTTTCCGCTGGCCGGCGCCGCGCTGGCCCCAGTGCGCGCCAAGGCCGAGGCCATGGGCCAGGACGATTTCTCACCCCTGTGGAGCGGCACCCGACCGCAGGCTTGTCGGGCTGTTCCCGCAGCGGTGATGGTCGAGTCCCTGATGTCGGCCGGCGCCCAGGCTGAATAACCCCGGCAGGGCCATCGGCCTTAGCATGACGCACCCACACGACACCTGGAGCAAGCCCGCCATGAACGCACCCCAAACCCCGTCCGCCACCGGTTCTGCGAAGGGCTATTGGATCGCCCACGGCGATGTCCGCGACCTGGAGCAGTACCAGGCCTATGTGCGCGCGAACGCGGCCTCGTTCAGAGAATTCGGGGCACGGTTCCTGGTGCGGGGCGGGCCGTCTGAGGTGGTGGAGGGCAGTAGCCGCTCGCGCCATGTGGTGCTGGAGTTTCCCTCGCTGGAGGCGGCTCGGGCCTGTTGGCATTCCCAGGGTTATCAGGCCGCGCGGGCGCTGCGCCAACCGGTTTCGGAAGTGGACCTGGTGATCGTGGGTGGCTATGAAGGGCCGCAGCCCGGCGACGCCCTGTGACCGGCTGAAACCGCGGCCGCTCTAGTTGAACCAGCCGTGGAGAAACCAGCCCTGGGCTTGGGCCCGGTGCTCGCGGTAGATCCAGCACAGGCGGTGGTCGGTGTCCTCGGCCACGTAGTAGTCACGGCACACCGGCTCATCGTCGAACCAGCCGGCCTCGATGCGTTCGGGGCGTGTGCGCAGCACCAGGGCGGTGCCCCGGTGCACCAGGCGCCCCTGGTGTTCGGTCAAGGGTTCAGGCTCGTCCAACAGCCACAAAGGCCTAGGGAGAGGCCTAGGGAGGGGCCGAGGTGTCGGCCGTGGGG
>JBEAWD010000224.1:0-4984 GCA_041160585.1 Pseudomonadota bacterium
TCCAGACCGACTGCACCTGCATTCACTGTTGAACTCCCGCGTGACACGTAACCGGCTTAGGCAACGGTCGATCCTGCTGCAAAACGCCAGCGTATCGCCCTTGGTGTGGCTGATCGCCGTCGTACCCGCGATGGTCGGCGTGCTGTGGTGGAACGTGCCGAGTGCTGCATGGTTAGGGCTGGCCGGATTCGTCCTGGCCTACGCCCTGATCTACCGTCGCCTGGCCCTCTTCGGTTGGCGCTAATCGACGCGCCTGCGGGCGCCGGATCCTAGGCCACCCTCTGCCCCGATCACATGCCCCCGTGCAGGAGGGTCGCACTTCGGGTCAAATCATGGACATGCGTTACCTTCACACCATGGTCCGCGTGTCGGACGTCGAAAAGTCCCTGGCCTTCTACCGCGACGCCCTGGGGCTGCAAGTTCTGCGTGAGTACTCAAGCGAACAGGGGCGGTTCACCCTGATCTACCTGGCCGCCCCTGGGGACGAACAGGCGCAGATCGAACTCACCCACAACTGGGACCCCGAGGTCTACACCGGAGGCCGCAATTTCGGACATGTGGCCTATGCCGTGGACGACATCTACGCCACCTGCCAGCGCCTGCAACAGCACGGGGTGACGATTGCCCGCCCACCTCGCGACGGCCGCATGGCCTTTGTGCGCAGCCCCGACCAGATCAGCATTGAACTGCTGCAAAAGGGCACGCCCCTGCCCCCGGCCGAACCCTGGGTGAGCATGCCCAACGTGGGCAGCTGGTGAGGCCTTCGTGCGACCCTGCACGGGCCCGCGCAGGGCGCCGCCCGATTTGCCTTACTCGGCCTTGATGCCCGCGCCCTTGACCACGACTTCGTAACGCGCCAGATCGCGCCTGATTTCGTCGGTGAACTGCTCGGCGCTGCCGGGACGGGGATCGATGCCCAGCACCGCCAGGCGCTCACGCACGGCTGGGTCGGCCAGCACGGCATTGAGTTCGGTGTTCAGGCGCTGCACCACTGCCGCTGGCGTGCGCGAGGGGGCCAACAGGCCCACCCAGGAACTCACCGCGAAATCGGCCACGCCCGCTTCGATGAAGGTGGGCACCTCAGGCAGGGCTGGTGTGCGAACGCTGCTGCTGACGGCAATGGCCTTGAGCTTGCCGCTCTTCACATGGCCCTGTGCGCCCGCCACAGCGGTGTAGACCAGGGGGATGGCACCACCGATCACATCGGTGATGGCCTGGCCACCGCCCTTGTAGGGCACGTGCGTCAACTGTGCGCCCGTGCGCTGCTTGAGCAGTTCGCCCGCGATGTGAGGCGTCCCCCCGATGCCTGATGTGCCGTAGGGCAAACCGCCCTGCTCCCGTCTGGACAAGGCAAGCACTTCCTGCAGCGTATTGGCCTTCACTGTTGGGTTCGCCACCAGGATGAGCACCGCGTCGCCGATCTTGCCCACCGGCGCGAAATCCTTGAGCGTGTCGAAGGGCACCTTGCCGAAGACGTGCGGGTTGATGACCATCGTGCCGTCGAAGCCCAGAAGCAGGGTGTAGCCGTCGGGCGCGGCGGTGGCGGCCAGTTGGGTGCCGATGTTGCCCGAGGCGCCGGGCTTGTTGTCGACCACCACCTGCTGACCCAGGCGCTTGCCCAGGAACTCAGCGATGACGCGACCGCTGGTGTCGGTGACGCCGCCCGGGGTGAAGGGCACGATCAGACGCAGCGGCTTGTTGGGCCACCCATCAGGCGCGGACTGGGCCAGAGCGTGGCCACCGAGCCCAGCGCCAGCGTAAGCCAGGGCTGCTGTCAACAAGCCGTGGGTGAAATGGCGGCGTGCAAGTTTGCGCATGGTGTCCTTTGCTTGTGGAGGTTCAGTCGTGGGCATGACGGCGCTCGAAGTCCCAAACGGCCTCGAAGCCCATCAATTGGGTCATTTCGGAGAATGGCATGAGGGCTGGGGCTTCGATGAGCCCTACACCGGCGCCTGCAAGGGAACTCGCACCAGGACCCGCGCCATCAGACGCCGCATCGGGGGCCGCTGCCAGGTCCTTCAGGCGGGCATAGGTGGCTTGCATGGCCTGCGCAGCGGCCAAGAGGGCCGAGACCGGAAAGATCGCCAGGCGGTAGCCGATGGCTTGCAACTCCTGCGGACTCAGCACGGGCGTTCGCCCGCCTTCGACCATATTGGCCAACAGCGGCTTGTTCAGTGTCGCCGTGATGCGCCGCATCTCATCGACGCTTTCCGGTGACTCGACGAACAGGATGTCGGCACCCGCGTCGGAATAGGCCTGCGCGCGCCGCAGTGCCTCGTCCAGGCCATGTGCGGTGCGGGCGTCGGTGCGGGCGATGATCAGAAACTCAGGGCTGTGCCGCGCCTGCACCGCCACGCGGATCTTACGAACCATATCTTCCATGGGAATGACGCGCCGTCCGGGCGTGTGGCCACACTTCTTCGGGAACTCTTGGTCTTCCAATTGGATCGCCTGTGCGCCAGCCGCCTCGTACCCTCGAACAGTGTGCTGCACGTTGAGCAGGCCACCGTAACCGGTGTCGCCATCGGCGATCAAGGGCGTGGCCGCCATGCCCGCCATGGCCTGAACACGGTCAAGCATGTCACGGTAGGTGGCCAGGCCGGCATCGGGCAAACCGAGGTGGCTGGCCACTGTCCCGAAACCCGTCATGTACAGGGCCTCGAAGCCCATGCGGTCAGCCAAGCGCAGGCTCACCATGTCATGCACGCCTGGTGCCAGCACCAGGCCCGGTTGGGACAACCGTTGGCGAAGATTCATGCTCATATGAGGCATCATGTTACGCATGTCGACCTCCACGCCGCCCGAAGACCCCACAGCCATGCCCCGGACGCCAGATGGCAGCCGCCGTGCCGGCGACCGTGAAACAGAACACAAGGATACCGTTGGAGCTGAAGCGAGCCCCGTTCGGACGTGGCTCAGGCTGCTGTTCTGGCTGGCGGTCGTGGCGGTGGTCGCCCTGAGCCTCTTGCCCAGCCAGCGCTTGCCCGGCTTCACCGCCACCGTGTGGGACAAGGCGCAACACGCCGGCGGGTTTGCTCTGTTGGCCCTGTTGGGCCTGCGGGCCTACGCGAGCCCGAGAAAAGGAACATGGCCCGTGCTGGCGGGCCTCATGGCCCTGGGGATCGCTATCGAATTGGCCCAGAGTGCCACCGGTTGGCGCCATGGGGACGCGCGCGATGCCATGGCGGATGCGGTGGGCCTGGCCTTGGGCTGGCTGCTGGTGAGGGTTTGGCCCAACGCGCCGGCCGGCAACACGGTAGACGTCATGCACCACGCGCACCCCAATCAATTTACCCTGCTCACCCAACGGCGTTTCGCGCCCTTTTTCTGGGTTCAGTTCCTGGGGGCTGGCAACGACAACCTCTTCAAGTTCGCCTTCACCGTGATGGTGACCTTTCAGCTGCAGGTCAGTTGGCTGCCGGCAGAGCAAGCCGGGCTTGTGATCGGCGCCCTGTTCATCCTGCCCTTCGTGCTGTTTTCGGCCACCAGTGGACAGTTGGCCGACAAGCTCGAGAAGAGCCAGCTGATTCGTCTGGTCAAGTCGCTGGAAATGGCGATCATGGCGCTGGCGGTCTGGGGCTTCCTGATGCCCGACGTGCCAACGCTCCTGCTGTGCGTGTTCCTGATGGGTCTGCACAGCACCCTCTTTGGGCCGGTGAAGTTCGCCTACCTGCCTCAGCACCTGCAGGAGCGCGAGCTCACCGGCGGCAACGGCATGATCGAAATGGGCACCTTCGTGGCCATCCTCTTGGGCAACGTGGTGGGCGGGCTGCTGATCGCCATTCCCCAGGACGGCGCCTGGTACGCGGCGCTCGCGTGCTTGGGGGTGGCGGTGCTGGGGCGCGCGCTGGCGCAGGCCGTGCCGGTGTCCCCGGCCACCGACCCCGGGTTGAAGATCAACTGGAACCCCTTCACCGAGACCTGGCGCAACCTGAAGCTGGCGCACGAGAACATCGTGGTGTTCCGCTCTTTGCTGGGCATCAGTTGGATGTGGTTCTTTGGCGCGGTCTTCCTCAGCCAGTTCCCGGTGTATGCACGCAATGTGCTGCACGGCAATGAACAGGTGGCCTCGCTGCTGCTGGTGGTGTTTTCCGTGGGTGTGGGAACCGGTGCGCTGATGTGCGAACTCCTTAGCCGCCGCCACGTGGAAATTGGACTGGTGCCCTTGGGTGCGATCGGCATGACCGTTTTTGCCGTGGACCTGTATGTCGCTTCCAGCGGCTTGCCTCCGGTGGAGCTTCAGACGGTGTCGGCCTTTCTCGAGCGCCCGGCCCACTGGCGTGTGATGGCCGATCTGGCCCTGCTGTCCCTGTTTGCAGGCATCTACAGCGTACCCATGTACGCGCTGATCCAGGTGCGCAGCCTGCCCACTCACCGGGCGCGCATCATCGCGGCCAACAACATCCTCAATGCCCTGTTCATGATCGTCAGCGCGCTGGGTGTGGGCGTGCTGCTGGGCGCAGGCTTCACCATACCCGAGGTGTTTCTGGTCGTGGGCCTGCTCAATGCGGCGGTGGCCGCCTACATCTTCCTGCTCGTACCCGAATACCTGCTGCGCTTCATCGCCTTCGTGATGACACGAGCGGTCTACCGGTTCAGGGTTCGGGGCGAAGAGCACATTCCCACCACCGGCGCGGCCATCCTGGCCTGCAACCACGTGAGCTATGTGGACGCGGTGCTGCTGATGGCCGCCAGCCCCAGGCCCATCCGCTTCATCATGGACCACCGCATTTTTTCCGTACCGGTGCTGGGCTGGTTGTTTCGATTGGCCAAGGCCATCCCCATCGCGCCTCAGCAGGAGAACCCGCAGGTCTACGCGGCCGCCTTCGAGCAGGCACGGCAGGTGTTGGAGGATGGTGACCTCTTGGGCATCTTTCCCGAGGGCAACATCACACGGGACGGAGCCCTGGGCGAGTTCAAGGGCGGGATCATGAAGGTGCTGGAAGTGCAGCCGGTGCCAGTGGTGCCCATGGCCCTGCAGAAC
>JBEAWD010000310.1:0-4305 GCA_041160585.1 Pseudomonadota bacterium
GCGATGAAGTCGGCCGTCGCGGGTGCCACCAGAATGGCATCGGCCTCACGGCTCAAGTTGATGTGCGCCATCGCGTTGGGCTGCGTGGTGTCCCATTGCGTGGTGGCCACCGGACGGCCAGTCAGCGACTGCAGCAGCAGCGGGGTGACGAATTGCTGGGCCGAGGCGGTCATCACCGCCTGAACGGTGGCGCCGGCCTTGACCAGCTCACGCGCGAGCTCAGCCCCCTTGTAGGCCGCCACCCCGCCGGTCAGGCCCAGAACGATGTGCTTGCCTTGGAGGTCCAAGCTCTACACCCGCTCAGCAACCCAGTCCCGCACCGAGGCCAGGGCCTTGGGCAGGTGTGTGGGATCGGTGCCGCCGGCCATGGCCATGTCGGGCTTGCCGCCACCCTTGCCGCCCACTTGCTGGGCCACGAAGTTCACCAGTTCGCCGGCCTTGACCTTGCCGATGCAGTCAGCGGTAACGCCGGCGGCCAGTTGCACCTTGCCGCCATCCACCGCTGCCAATACGATCGCGGCCGTCTTGAGCTTGTCCTTGAGCTTATCCAGTGTGTCGCGAAGCACCTTGGCATCTGCGCCTTCCAGGGTGGCAGCCAACACCTTGATGCCCTTGATCTCCAAGGCCTGCGCCAACAGTTCATCGCCCTGCGCCGAGGCGAGCTTGCCCTTGAGGGCGGCGATCTCCTTCTCGAGGGTACGCACCTGATCCAGCACGGCCGCTGCACGGGCGGGCACATCGGGCGGGCTCACCTTCATGGCACCGGCGGCATCGGCCAAGGTGGCCTCGAGCTGCTGCAGGTAGGCCAGAGCCTTCTCGCCACACACCGCTTCCACCCGGCGGATCCCCGCGGCCACGCCGCCTTCGGCCACCACCTTGAACAGGCCAATGTCGCCGGTGCGCTGTACGTGGGTGCCACCACACAGTTCGCGCGAACTGCCGATGTCCAGCACCCGCACCGTGTCGCCGTACTTCTCACCGAACAGCATCATCGCGCCAACCTTCTGGGCCTCTTCGATCGGCATCACACGCGCCTGAGCAGCCGCGTTCAGTAGGATTTCCGCATTAACGATGGCCTCCACCCGCGCCACCTGTTCGGGCGTCATCGGCTCGGTGTGGGCAAAGTCGAATCGGGTGCGATCGGCATTCACCAACGAACCCTTTTGCTGCACATGCGTGCCCAGCACCTCGCGCAGCGCCTTGTGCATCAGGTGCGTGGCGCTGTGATGGCGCACCGTGTGGGCACGCTGCACGGCATCTACCCGGGCCGTAAAGGTGTCACCCACCTTGATCTCACCTTCCACCACGCGGCCATGATGGCCAAACACCGCAGCCTGGATCTTCAAGGTGTCTTCCACCACCACGCGCGTGCTGCCGTTGCGCAGTTCACCGGCGTCCCCCGCTTGGCCACCGCTCTCGGCGTAGAAGGGTGTGTGGTCCAGCACCACCACCACGTCCTCGCCGGCGCGCGCCTGCTGTACGGTGGAACCATCCACATACAGGGCCGTGACTTTGCTGGACTCGCACACCAGGTGCTCGTAGCCGTGGAAGGCGGTGTCCACGCCGCTGTACTCAAGGCCTTGCTGCATCTTGAACTTGCCCGCCGCGCGTGCCTGTTCGCGTTGACGCTGCATGGCCGCATTGAAGCCGGCCTCATCCACCTTCACACCACGTTCGCGGCACACATCGGCGGTCAGGTCCAAGGGGAAGCCGTAGGTGTCGTGCAGCTTGAAGGCGGTTTCGCCGTCCAGAACCGACACGCTGCCGGCTGAGCCGGGAGCCCCGGCCGTGCCACCCAGTGCTCCGTCGAGGATCTCCATCCCGTTGGCGATGGTCTGGAAGAAACGCTCTTCCTCTTGACGCAGCACATCGGTCACTCGCGCAGCGGCGCGGCGCAGTTCGGGGTAGGCCTCACCCATGGTCTGGTCCAGGGCCAACACCAACTGGTGGAAGAAGGGCTTGCGCGCACCGAGCTTGTAACCGTGGCGAATGGCGCGGCGTGCGATCCGGCGCAGTACATAGCCACGCCCTTCATTACCCGGAATTACCCCATCGACGATCGTGAAGGAGCAGGCGCGGATGTGGTCGGCAATCACCTTGAGCGAAGGCGACTCGGCGTCGCAGCCGCCCGACGCGGCGGCCGGCGTGGCCGCGTCGACGGCGGCCTTCGCGGCCCTGAGCAGGTGCACGAAGGTGTCGATCTCGTAGTTGCCGTGCACGTGCTGCAGCACCGCGGCGATGCGCTCCAGGCCCATGCCGGTGTCCACGCTGGGCTTGGGCAGGGGGTGCATCACACCGTCTTCGGTGCGGTTGAACTGCATGAAGACGTTGTTCCAGATTTCGATGTAGCGGTCACCGTCTTCATCGGGGCTGCCCGGCGGGCCACCCGGGATGTCGGGCCCGTGATCAAAGAAGATCTCGGTGCAGGGGCCGCAGGGGCCCGTGTCACCCATCATCCAGAAGTTGTCAGAGGCGTAGCGGGCACCCTTGTTGTCACCGATGCGCACGATGCGCTCGGCCGGCACGCCGACTTGCTTGTTCCAGATCTCGTAGGCCTCGTCGTCCTCGGCGTAAACCGTCACCCACAGCTTGTCCTTGGGCAGCTTGAACACCTCGGTGAGCAGTTCCCAGGCGTAGCTGATGGCGTCCTTCTTGAAATAGTCGCCAAAGCTGAAATTGCCCAGCATCTCGAAGAAGGTGTGGTGACGTGCGGTGTAGCCCACGTTCTCCAGATCGTTGTGCTTGCCGCCGGCACGGATGCACTTCTGCGCCGTGGTGGCGCGCGTGTAGGGCCGCTTGTCAAATCCCAGGAACACGTCCTTGAACTGGTTCATGCCCGCATTGGTGAACAGCAGCGTGGGGTCGTCACCAGGCACCACGGGGCTGGAGGCCACGATGGTGTGTCCCTTGGACTCAAAGAACTTCAGGAAGGCGTGGCGGATTTCAGCGGCGTTCATGCGCGTGCGTGACGGTTTGGCAAAAGCTTTCGATTATAGGAAGCCGGCCCCCTGGGCCAGGATGGCAAGGCGGAGATGATTGGCCCTGGCCACACGACTGCGCTGGCGACGCCGGGCGGACGCCAACGTGGGGGGCATTGACCCCGCCGGTGCACTCCAGGTGGGTTTGTTCCACACTTGCATCCCTGACTTTCGGAGACCCGCGATGGACATGAAGAATTCACCCCTTGCCCTGTTGCAGGATGCGACCCTGCTGCGCACCGGCGCGCTGGTCAACGGTCGGTGGACTGCCCTGCCCCAGCGATTCGCGGTGCACGACCCCGCCACCGGCCTGGAATTGGCCCAGGTGGACAACGCCGGACCGCAGCAGGCCCAGGAGGCCATCGACGCCGCCAATGCCGCCTGGCCGGCCTGGCGCAGTAAACCCGCCAAGGAGCGTGCGGCGGTGCTGATGAAGTGGTTCCACCTCATCCTGCAGCACACCGACGACCTGGCACGCATCATGACCGCCGAGCAGGGCAAGCCGCTGTCCGAGGCCAAGGGTGAGGTCGCCTATGGGGCGGCCTTCATCGAGTGGTTTGCCGAGGAAGCCAAGCGCGTGTATGGCGAAACCATCCCCAGCACCGACCCCAACAAGCGCGTGATGGTGCTCAAGCAGTCGATCGGCGTGTGCGCAGCCATCACGCCCTGGAACTTTCCGATCGCGATGATCACCCGCAAAGTGGCGCCTGCCTTGGCCGCGGGATGCCCGGTGGTGATCAAGCCCGCTGAGCAAACGCCGCTGTCGGCGCTGGCGGTCGCCGAACTGGCGCAGCGCGCGGGCATGCCGGCCGGCGTGCTCAACATCCTGCCGGCCGACGCCCAGCAGTCGGTCGCCATTGGCCATGTGCTGTGCGAGTCCGATGTGGTGCGGCACCTGTCCTTCACGGGCTCCACCGAGGTCGGGCGCATCCTGATGAAGCAGTGCGCGCCCACCATCAAGAAACTCAGCCTGGAGCTCGGTGGCAACGCGCCCTTCATCGTGTTCGATGACGCCGACCTGGACAGCGCGGTCGAGGGGGCCATGGTGAGCAAGTACCGCAACGCCGGCCAAACCTGCGTCTGCGCCAACCGCCTGTACGTTCAGGAAGGCGTGTACGACGCCTTCGTGGCCAAGCTGGCCGAGAAGTCACGCGGCATCAAGGTGGGCAATGGCTTTGAGTCGGGCACCACGCAGGGTCCGCTGATCGACGACCAGGCCATCGCCAAGGTCGAGGCCCATGTGGCCGATGCCCTGGCCAAGGGTGCCAAAGTGGTGGCCGGCGGCCAGCGCATCGGTGAGCGCTTCTACACGCCCACGGTTCTGGCC
>JBEAWD010000046.1:0-3585 GCA_041160585.1 Pseudomonadota bacterium
TGCACCAACGGCTGCTCGTGTTCCAGGCCCCGCTGGCCGTGGACCGCGTTCGTTGGATCGACATGGGGCAGCACCAGGCCAGGCTGATCGACACGCCGCTGGACATCCGAGAACTGATGCAACAGTCGCGCGATCAGACCCGCCGCGCCTGGATCTTCACCTCGGCCACCCTGGGCGACGAACCCACCCTCAGTTGGTTCTGCGCGCAGGCCGGCCTGCAGGATGCGCGCGTGCTGTCCGTGGGCAGTCCTTATGACTACCCCGCGCATGCGCGGCTGTGGGTACCGAGCCAGGTTCCGGCGCCCGGTGAAGCGGGCCACAACGAGGCGGTGGCTCAGGTGGGCGCGCGCTGTGCAGCCCGCTTGGGCGGGCGTACCTTCGTGTTGGCCACCACTTTGCGGGCCTTACCGATCATTGGTGAGCACATCCGCAGCCTGTTCGACTCGCGAGGGCTGGGCATTCAGGTGCTGGTGCAGGGCAGCGAGCCCAAGCGCACGCTGCTGGAGCGCTTTCTTCAAGCCGCCGAGGGGCCCGGGGCCGTGTTGGTGGGCGCAGCCAGCTTTTGGGAGGGTATCGACGTACCCGGCCGAGCGCTGCAGTGCGTGGTGATCGACAAATTGCCTTTTCCGCCGCCGGATGACCCCTTGCTGGAGGCGCGTACGCGGGCGCTCAAGGCGCAGGGCCGAGATCCCTTTGCCGAGCTATTTCTGGCGGAGACCGCGATATCGCTCAAGCAAGGCGTCGGGCGGTTGATCCGCAGCGAAACGGACCGCGGCTTGCTGGTGATCTGCGACAAACGGCTGCTCACCAAGTCCTACGGACAGCGCCTGCTCAATGCGCTGCCACCCATGACCCGTGCAGTGGATGGTGCCGCCGTGGTGGAGTGGCTGGACACCTTGAAGGCCCAGGCCTGAAAAATCATGCGCCGCGCTGGGCCGCATGTCTGAGGGGCGAGGTCCGAGGGCCGAGGGGCGAGATGCGCTGGACCCGCCCTACCAGAGCTTCCACCAGGGCTTGGCGGCCGTGGCCGGTGCCGTGCCGGCAGCAGTCTTGGCGAAGTTCAGGTCGAGCACCCGCTTGGCGTCGTCGCGCAGGTCCTTCAGCCCCAGTTGCTCGTAGCTGAGCACCATGATGCGCAGGGCATCGGCAGCCGCCGGTGCGCGTTCGAATTCGCGAACAGCCTGCTGGGCACGGTTGGCCGCTGCGAGGTAGGCGCCTCGCTCGAAGTAGTAGCGTGCCACCCGCAGTTCATATTCAGCCAAGGCGTTGGCGATGTAGTCCATGCGCAGGCGGGCATCGGGGGCGTAGCGGGAGTGGGGGAACTGGTCGACCAGGATCCTGAAGGACTGGTAGGCGTCACGCGAGGCTTGTTGGTCCCGCTCCACGACATCCTGCCTGAGCACTTTGTAGATCCAGCCCAGGCTGTCGTTGAAGTTCACCAAGCCTTTGAGGTAATACGCGTAGTCAAGCGCCGGGCTCGAGGGGTTGAGCCGAATGAAGCGGTCCAAGGCCGCGACAGCCTCGGGGCGTTCCCCGGACTTGTAACGTGAATAGGCCAGGTCGAGCGAGGCCTGCTGCGCCAGCAGCGTGCCGGCCGCTCGTCCTTCCAACCGCTCGAGCGCGCGAATGGCACGGTCCCAACCGCCGGAGGCCATGTCGGCCTTGGCCTCTGCATACAATTTCTCCACCGCCATGGTCGAGAACTCGTCTTTCTCGGACGTGGCACAACCGGCCATCAGGACGGCGGCCAGGCCCAGTCCCCCAACGGCGGCGCGCCACACGCGGTGGGCCGCGAGATCAGCAAAGGCAAGCGATGGCAAGTGGTGCATGGCGCAAGGGTCTGCGACGTGAAGTCAAGCGACGATTATAGGGACGCCCCCCTGGAGGAGACCGACGACCGGCGTGAGTGGGTCGTCGATGCGCTCGACCACGCCTTGCGCTTGGACAAGTCGCTCGTGCGGCACGCGCCGGAGTTCTCCCGCAGCCATCTGCAGTCTCTGATCGAACGCGGCGGGGTTCATGTTGACGGCCGCGAGGTCACCACCCCGTCCTCCAAGCTTCGACTGGGACAGACCGTGGCTGTCCACCTGCAGCCCACAGAACAGGCACAGGCTTTCCGCGCCGAGCCCATGCGGTTGGACATCCGCCATGAAGACGAGCATCTGCTCGTACTGAACAAGCCTGCGGGCTTGGTGGTGCACCCGGCGCCGGGCCATTGGAGCGGCACCCTGCTCAATGGCCTGTTGGCCCATCACCCGGCCGCGAGCTTGCTGCCTCGCGCGGGCATCGTGCACCGGCTGGACCGCGACACCTCGGGGGTCATGGTGGTGGCCAAGTCCCTGAGCACCATGCAGGCCCTCGTGCGCGCCATCGCCGCACGCGAAGTCCAGCGCACCTACCGCGCGATCGCCTGGGGAGCGGTGAAAGCCGATGAGCAGGACATCGACGCGCCGATTGGGCGCGACCCACGATCTCGCATCCGCATGGCGGTGCTTGCCTCCGGCAAGCCGTCGCGCACCACGGTGCAGGTGCTGCAACGATCGGCACAGGGCCATTCGGCCTTGGAGTGTCGACTGCACACCGGCCGCACGCACCAGATCCGCGTGCATTTGGCGCACGTTGGGCATCCCCTGGTGGCCGATGCCCTGTACGGTGGAGCTGCGGCCCTTGGACTGTGTCGGCAGGCGCTGCATGCCTGGCGCCTGACCTTCGCGCATCCCGTCTCAGGTGCACCCATTGAGGTGGAGGAGCCCTTGCCCGAGGACCTCAGGGCGGCCTGGGAGCTCGTGGCGCCGCTGGGCTAGAATACGGCGACCGGCCAAAGCTCGCCCATCGTGGAGCCCGCCGGGGTGGTGGGTTGATGCGCTGAGATGGCGCGCAGCCCTCCGATGGGATCGGAAGGCCGCAGGGGCATTGAGGACACATGCCACTGCCGGTTTGGCGCACCACGGGTCGCCGCCGATGACCGCACGCCGGCGTAACAGCGATCCGGCCACCCCCTGATCAACCGCCCGCCCTTGCGCGGGCACCCCGATATGGACACCACCGAAGCCAAACGGGTACTCGAGACGGCGCTGTTGTGCGCCCAGCAGCCGATGTCGCCTCGCGACATGAAGGCACTTTTCGAGGACCAACTCGAGGCCCCACAGATCCGTGACCTGCTTGAGGGCCTGCAGCAGGACTGGGCCGGTCGCGGCGTGGAACTGGTCGAACTGGCCTCTGGCTGGCGCTTCCAGAGCCGGGGCGACATGCGGCACTTCCTTGACCGCCTGCACCCGGAAAAGCCTCCGCGCTACTCGCGTGCGGTCATGGAGACCCTGGCCATCATCGCCTACCGGCAGCCCGTCACACGTGGCGACATCGAAGACATCCGGGGCGTCACGGTGGCCACCCCTATCGTCAAGCAACTCGAGGACCGCGGATGGATCGAGGTGATCGGCCACCGTGAAGCGCCGGGCCGTCCGGCACTGTATGCCACCACCCGACAGTTCCTTGACGACCTCGGCCTGTCGGGTCTGCAAGAACTGCCGATGCTCGATGGCGGTGGGTTGGCGCCCCAGGCGCTGCCACCGCCGGCCGATGACC
>JBEAWD010000047.1:0-7357 GCA_041160585.1 Pseudomonadota bacterium
GCGACTGCGTCTGCTGCAGGCGCCGCTGTGCCTGGGTCACCTGTTGCGCCTGTGCCGCCATCAGGCGGGAAGCCCGGCGTTGCAGTGCCAGGCCTTCGTCGCGAAGGGGCGCACGTGCTGCCGTGGCGAGCCGGGCCTGCAGCCGCTGAAGGCCCTGCTGTTGCCTGGCCAATGCTGCAGCCGGACGGAGCACGGCCAAGGCAAGCTGATCCAGGTGCTGGGCGTGACGATCCAAGGCGCGCTGCATCGACAGGCGAGAGCGCCGAGCACCTGCAGACAAGCGCTCCAACTCCTCTGTGCGCACGGGGGTCAGCCGCTCGGCAGCGGCCGTCGGTGTGGCCGCTCGGCTGTCGGCCGCGAAGTCCGCCAGGGTCACATCGGTCTCATGGCCCACGCCACACACCACGGGGATCGGACACTGTGCCACCGCCCGCACCACCCGCTCATCGTTGAAGGACCACAGGTCCTCCAAGGACCCCCCTCCCCGCGCCAGGATCAAGGCGTCCACTTCAGCGCGCTGCGCGGCCGTCTGCAAGGCGCGCACGATCGAGCCAGGTGCCTCAGCACCCTGAACCAGACAGGGGTAGATCACCACCTGCACATGGGGCGCGCGCCGCGCCACCACGGTCAGCACATCACGCAAGGCAGCGGCCTGCAAAGACGACACCAGCCCCAGCCGCTGGGGATGAGACGGCAAGGCGCGCTTGCTTGCCGGATCGAACAGGCCCTCGGCCTGCAAACGCGCCTTGAGCCTCAGGAACTCCTCATAAAGCGAACCCGCGCCCACCAACTGCAGCGACTCCACGATGAACTGCAGATCACCACGAGGCTCGTAGAGCGCCAAACGGCCCACCGCCTCCACCCGCAGCCCTTCCCTCGGCGCGAAGGGCAACTGCGCGGCTGCCCGCCTAAACATCGCGCACCGGATCAAGGCGCCCTGGCCTTGGGCATCCTTGAGGCTGAAGTAACGGTGCCCGCTGGCGGCCTCGGTGCAGGCGCTCAGTTCCCCCTCGACGCGCACCGTACCGAACCGGGCCTGCAGGGCATCGCCCACCGCTTGAACCAGTGCGGCCACGCCCCAAACACGCCCTTCGGGGGTGCGCTCAGAGGTAGGATTCATGGGTGCACCCCTTGGAGCGCGTGGGTAAGTACTCCACAAGCACGAACAGATGAGCGTTTCACGGGACTATGGCGTTGGAAGCCCTGTTGTTACATTTCAAGTCTTTGATTTAAAAGCATATTTTTGTGATAAACAGAATCCAGCTCTTACACGGGTCGTTCAGTCGACGCGTCCGAATGCGTGACACGCCAGTTTGTTCACAAAGTTATCCACAGGCCGGGATTTGTCCACAAGCTGTTGTCGTGGGGCCACCCGCATGATAGCGGGGCGCCCGGTCGGATCACCCGAAACCAAGTGGTGGGTGGCAAGGCTGGAAAGCATCTGGTGGCGCCCGTTGCACGGCTTTGGGAGCATCTGGCTCTTCGCCCTGTGGCCGCTTTCCTGGATCTACCGTGCCCTGGCGGCCGTCGACCGGACGCTGGGGCGTTGGGTTGCCTCACGCGAACGTGGCCTGCGCAAGGACCGCGTTCCGACCATCGTCGTGGGCAATTGGGTGCTGGGCGGGGCGGGCAAGACGCCGACCACCTTGTCCCTGCTGGAGCACCTTAAGACCGCCGGGTGGCGTCCTGGCGTGGTGTCCAGGGGCTATGGTGGGCAAGCCAGCGGCAGTGTGAGGGTCGACCCGGTGCGTACCACGGCCACCGAGGTGGGCGACGAACCGCTGTTGATCGCCCGACGGGGACAGGTTCCCGTTGTCGTCGGCCGAAACAGGCGCCAGGCACGCGCCCTGCTGTTGGCGCAGGAGCCGCAGGTGAACATCGTGGTTGCCGATGATGGGCTCCAACACCATCGCCTGTGGCGCGACCTGGAAATCGCCGTGGTGGATGAACGGGGCGCCGGCAACGGGTATTGCCTGCCAGCCGGGCCCCTGCGTGAGCCGCTGCCACGCAGGCTCGGGGACCGAACCATGGTCCTTTACAGCGCGGGCTTGGCGTCCCTTTCCTTGCCTGGAGCGGTGGCCGTACGCCGACTGTCCGGCGTCCAAAGCCTCAGGGAGTGGCAGCAATCGACACCCCTGCTGGCTGAGGGCGGCTGGCCGTCCGTCCTGGGCCGAGCGGTTCATGCCGCCGCCGGCATTGCCGTACCCGATCGCTTCTTCGCCGGCCTGCGACAGCAGGGTCTGCAGTTGGCCGAGACCTATGCGCTGCCAGACCATGACCCGTGGACCGAAGTGCCGTGGCCGGCCGACACCGAGGACGTGGTGGTGACGGAAAAGGACGCTGTCAAGCTTCTTGGCTCGGCCGCCGCCAGTGGGCGCACCCGGATTTGGGTGGTGCGGCTAGACTTGTCGTTGCCCCCTGCATTCACGAATTCGCTGGACGCGCGCCTGGCCGCGCTGCAAGCCGGCACCTCATGAGCGGCACTGGCCGCGCTACGAATGGACAACCGCCTCATCGAACTTCTCGTCTGCCCCCTGTGCAAAGGCCCGCTGACACTGCGCCGCGACGCCGAGCAACGGCCCGTGGCATTGGCATGCGCGGCCGACCGACTGCTGTTTCCGATCCGTGATGGCATCCCGGTGATGCTCGAATCCGAGGCACTGCCGCTGGAGGAAGAAGGCCTGGCGCCGTGAGTTTTCACGTCATCATCCCCGCGCGGTTGGCGTCTACGCGGCTGCCCAACAAGCCCCTGGCCGACATCGCCGGGGTCCCGATGGTGGTTCGCGTGGCTCGCCAGGCCCAGCGCAGCGCAGCCGCTCGAGTGGTGGTGGCGGCCGACCACCCGCAGATCGTGCAAGTCTGCCAAGACCACGGTGTACAGGCCCTGTTGACACGGCAGGACCACCCCAGCGGAAGCGACCGACTGGCCGAAGCCTGCCTCCAACTGGGCCTCGGCGACGAGGAAGTGGTGGTCAACGTCCAAGGGGACGAGCCGCTGATCGAACCCGACCTGATCGACGCCTGCGCGCACGCCCTGAGGGCGGACACCGCCTGTGTGATGAGCACCGCCGCACACCCTTTGCATCAGCTTGATGATTGGCTGAACCCGAATGTCGTGAAGGTGGTCACCAACGCACAGGGGCGCGCGCTTTACTTCAGCCGCAGCCCCTTGCCGGCGTGGCGCGACCGTCTGCCCGATCAGACCCTGGGCGAAGCCCCAGCGCCGGTCCTTCGCCACGTCGGCCTTTATGCCTACCGCGCCGCCTTCCTGCGCCGCTTCCCCACCTTGGGCGCATGCCCGCTGGAGCAGGCGGAGATGCTCGAACAGCTGCGCGTGCTGTGGCACGGATTCGCCATGGCCGTTCACGTGACCGAGCACGCACCAGCGCCAGGCGTGGACACGCCAGAAGACCTGGAGCGCGTCAGACAGCTCCTTCAATCCCGACCCTGACGCTGACCCCGTCAGCCTTGCGCGGGAGTGTGCGTGTTATTCTCAATTGAGGAGAACCTACCGCCATGAGACTCATACTGTTGGGCGCACCCGGCGCCGGCAAGGGCACCCAAGCTGCCTTCATCTGCCAGAAGTTCGGTATCCCCCAGGTGTCCACTGGCGACATGCTTCGCGCGGCCGTGAAGGCCGGAACGCCGCTGGGGCTGGAAGCCAAGAAAGTCATGGACTCGGGCGGTCTTGTCAGCGACGACATCATCATCGGTCTGGTCAAGGAGCGCATCTCACAAGCCGACTGCGCCAAGGGTTTTCTGTTCGACGGATTCCCACGCACCATCCCGCAGGCTGAGGCCATGAAGCAAGCCGGTGTGCCCCTGGACCTCGTGCTCGAGATCGACGTGCCAGATGCGGCCATCATCGAGCGCATGAGCGGGCGACGTGTGCACGTGGCCTCGGGCCGCACCTACCACGTGAAGTTCAATCCGCCCCAGGTGCCCGGCAAGGACGACGCCACGGGCGATGACCTCATCCAGCGCGATGACGACAAGGAAGAGACCGTGCGCAAGCGCTTGGACGTCTATCAGAGCCAAACCCGGCCGCTGGTCGACTACTACTCACGTTGGTCCGCCACGGGCGATGCCAAAGCGCCCCGCTACGCCAAGATCAGTGGGGTCGGCTCGGTGGACGAAATCACCGCACGCGCGCTGGCTGCATTGGGCTGATCGACACGAGGAAATCCACATGGAAATCAAAGGCAAAGTCTTCATCGTCACCGGCGGCGCATCGGGCCTGGGCGAGGGCACGGCCCGCATGATCGCTGCCGAAGGCGGCAAAGTGGTGATCGCCGATCTGCAGGAAGACAAGGGGCGTGCCCTGGCGGCCGAGCTCGGTGGCGCCTTCGTGAAGTGCGATGTCGCCAGCGAGGAAGACGGCAAGGCCGTGGTGGCGCAGGCAACCTCAATGGGCACGCTCATGGGCCTGGTCAACTGCGCCGGTATCGCGACGGCCTCCAAGACGGTGGGCAAGGACGGCGCGCACACGCTGGCCCTGTACACCAAGACCATCATGGTCAATCTGGTGGGCAGCTTCAACATGATCCGCCTGGCCGCCGAAGCCATGTCCAAGAACGATCCCGAGTCGACTGGCGAGCGAGGCGTGATGATCAGCACGGCCAGTGTGGCCGCCTATGACGGGCAAATCGGCCAAGCCGCGTATTCAGCCTCCAAGGGCGGCATCGTGGGCATGACCCTGCCCATCGCCCGGGACCTTGCCCGCAACGGCATCCGCAACATGACCATCGCTCCCGGCATCTTCGGCACGCCGATGCTCTTCGGGATGCCCCAGGAGGTGCAGGATGCCTTGGCCGCCGGCGTGCCCTTCCCCAGCCGCCTGGGTACCCCCCAGGATTACGCCAGGCTGGCCAAGCACATCATCGAAAACGACATGCTCAATGGCGAGGTCATCCGTCTGGATGGCGCGATTCGTCTGCCACCGAAGTGATGGCCGCGCCAGTGGCTTGCCCATGAAAAAGGGTCGCCTAGGCGACCCTTTTCATTTGAACGGCGAGAATTTTGGTCGGGGCGGCGGGATTCGAACTCGCGACCCTCTGCTCCCAAAGCAGATGCGCTACCAGGCTGCGCTACGCCCCGAACAACCTGGATTGTAGTGGCCTGCGCAGATGCCGGCAGTTGGTGCCCATGCCCGGTGGGTCAGCCTGACTCAGCCTGCCGGTGCAAGGCCGCCTGCCGAATGGACTCCAGCGTGGCGCGCGAGGTGCTCACATTGGTGTCCAGCTTGAGGTGCAGCAAAGTAGGCGTCTTGCGCGCCAGGGCTCGGCCGAACGCGGGTTCGAACTGTGCGGTGGCCTGCACGAATTCAGCGTCCCAACCGTAGGCCCGCGCCAGTGCGGCAAAGTCAGGGTTGAAGAGGTCGCTGCCGCTGGTGCGGCCCGGGTAGTCACGCTCCTGGTGCATCCGGATGGTGCCGTAGGTGCCGTTGTCAACCACGATGCTGATCAGAGGCGCGTGCGCACGGCCCCGGCCATAACCCGTGGCCGTGGCCAGTTCCTGCCCCGTCATCAGGAAGTCGCCATCACCGGCCAGGTTGATCACCGTGCGGCCGGGCTGCGTCAACCAGGCCGCCACGGCGGCCGGCAGGCCGTACCCCATCGCGCCCGAGGTGGGCGCCAGCTGCGTCTTGCCGGCGTGAGCCAAGCTTGGATAGCGAAGGTATCGATGCAGCCACCCCGAAAAGTTGCCGGCACCGTTGGTGTAGACGGCATCTTCAGGTGCCAGCCGTTCGATCGTCTTGACAACCACCGCCATGTCCAGCGGCTCCACAGCCACATGCTCACGGTTGCGCGCGTAGTCGGCCGTTGCCGATTCGGTCCAGACCGACCATACGGGCGTCCGCAAGGGCACGCCCAGCGAGCCCAGGACTTCATCCATCGCCGACAAGGAAGCCTGCAACAACAGGTCGGCCGCATACACGCGCCCCAGTTCCTCTGGCCCTGGGTGCAGGTGCACCAGCCGCTGGGCGGGCCGGGGCGCCTGAAGGATGGAATAGCCACCCGTGGTCATTTCCCCCAGGCGCACACCCAAGGCCAGAACCAGATCCGCCTGTCGAATGCGCGCGGCCAAGGCCGGGTTGATGCCGATGCCGGCGTCACCCGCGTACAGGCGATGCCGGTTGTCGAAGGTGTCCTGAAATCGAAGTCCACAGGCCACCGGAAGGTTCCAGGCCTCGGCGAACCGTTGCAGGGCGCGAACGCCCGGTGCCGTCCAACCGCTGCCCCCTGCAATCACCACGGGGCGCTGTGCACCCTCGAGCAGCTCGCGCCAACGGGCGATGTCGCCTGCGCCGGGAACGGCGCTTACGGCCTCCACCCGCGGCAGCACCGGCGCCGCCGTGAGCCCGGACATCACGTCCTCCGGCACCGCAAGGACGACGGGGCCCGGCCGCCCCTGCATTGCGGTGTGAAAGGCCCGCGCGATGTACTCGGGCAGCCTGGCCGGATCGGTCACCTCAGCCGCCCACTTGGCCATGCCCAAGGTACCGGGCCCAAAGAACTGGCGGTAGTCGACTTCCTGAAAGGCTTCGCGGTCTCGGAAATCGGCCCCCACCTGCCCGATGATCACCACCATCGGCGTGCTGTCCTGGAAAGCCGTGTGGATACCGATCGAGGCATTGGTCGCGCCCGGTCCTCGGGTCACCATGCACACACCCGGTCGGCCCGTGAGCTTGCCCACCGCCTCGGCCATGAAGGCCGCCCCTCCCTCTTGCCGGCAAGCGATGAAGCGGATGCGGTCGCGGTGCTCATGGAAACCATCCAGGGCCGCCAGAAAGCTTTCACCGGGCACGCCAAACACGGTGTCCACGCCTTGAGCCATCAGGGCTTCCACAATGACATGGCCGCCCTGGCGCCGATGCTCGTTCTTCATTTCCATGCCGATCACCCCCGCACCGGCTGGCCATGCAGCGCCGGCAACCGCTGCCCCACCCACGCGGCCGATGCCACCGCCAAGAGCAACGCGGCGGCCGAGCCCACAAAGAGTCCGGTGGAGTGGCCATGGTCCAGCAGCCATCCGAACACCGGTGCGGCGACCGCAAACCCCACATCCAGGCCCGAGTACACGGTGCCATACACGCGACCGGTCGCCCCGGGCGGCGCGGCCTTTCGAATCAGCATGTCGCGCGAAGGCCCGGCCAGGCCTGTGCCAAAGCCCGCCAGTGCCACCAACACGCCGCTGAGAACGGCGGGCAGCCAACCACTGCCGGCCAACATCAGCAGCGCGGCAGCTGTACTCAAAGCCAAAGCAATGTTGCGCTCCAGGCGCGGTGCGGACTTGACCAGAAAACCCCCGGTCATCATCCCCACCGCGCTGGCCACCATGTAGCCAGTGATCATCA
>JBEAWD010000051.1:0-12230 GCA_041160585.1 Pseudomonadota bacterium
GGCGCGATGGTTCTCCCAAGAGGGGTCGCTGATCAGCACCTTGGCGCCAGGGTTCAGGCGCTTGAGGAAGTCGGCGCCTACCTTCAGGCCGCCCGTGCCGCCCAGGGCCTGCACCGTGGCCACGCGGCCGCTTTCCACCAGCGCCTGGCCGGCCGCGCCCTGGCTGCCGAACACGAGCTGCTGCACCGCCTTGTCGTAGGCGGCAATGCCGTCGATGGGCAAGTAGCCCTTGGGCTTGCCCTGCTCGATCAGCGCCTTTTCGGCCGCGGCCACGCACTTGAGCAGCGGCAGCTTGCCGTTCTCGTCGTAGTACACGCCCACGCCCAGGTTCACCTTGCTCGGGTTCGGGTCGGCATTGAACTGCTCGTTGAGGCCCAGGATCGGGTCGCGGGGGGCCATTTCGACGGTGGCAAAAAGCGTCATGGTTCTTCCTGTGCTGAAATCGAATGAGGGCAAACCCCGATTCTATGAGTGCACCCCTGACACCCGCTGACACCTCCGCGCCGGAGTCTGGCGACTTCGTCTCGTTTGAAGGCTCGCCCTTCCAACTGTTCCAGCCCTATCCGCCGGCCGGCGACCAGCCCACGGCCATCGCCGGCCTGGTCGATGGCGTGAACGACGGCCTGAGCTTTCAGACCCTGCTGGGGGTGACGGGCTCGGGCAAGACCTTCACCATGGCCAATGTGATCGCCCGGCTTGGGCGCCCAGCCATCGTGTTCGCGCCCAACAAGACCCTGGCCGCGCAGCTGTACTCCGAGTTTCGGGAGTTCTTCCCCAAGAACGCGGTGGAGTACTTCGTGTCGTATTACGACTACTACCAGCCCGAGGCCTATGTGCCCCAGCGCGACCTGTTCATCGAAAAGGACAGCGCGATCAATGAGCACATCGAACAGATGCGCCTGTCCTGCACCAAGAGCCTGCTGGAGCGGCGCGACGTGGTGATCGTGGCCAGCGTGAGCGCCATCTACGGCATCGGCAACCCGGGTGACTACCACCAGATGGTGATGACGCTGAGGGTGGGCGATCAGGTGGGTCAGCGCGACGTGATCGCACAGCTCATCCGGATGCAGTACAAGCGCAACGAGACCGATTTTTCGCGCGGCACCTTCCGCGTGCGGGGCGACACCATCGATGTGTTCCCGGCCGAACACTCCGAGCTGGCCATTCGCATCGAGCTGTTCGACGCCGAGGTGGAGTCGCTTTCCCTGTTCGACCCCTTGACCGGCCGCATCCGCCAGAAGATTCCCCGTTTCACCGTGTACCCGGGCAGTCACTATGTGACGCCGCGCGAGCGGGTGGTGGAGGCCATCGAGGGCATCAAGGAGGAGCTCCGCACGCGGCTGGCCGAACTGGTGGGCATGGGCAAGTTGGTCGAAGCCCAGCGCCTGGAGCAGCGCACCCGCTTCGACCTGGAGATGCTGCAGGAGGTGGGCCATTGCAAGGGCATCGAAAACTACTCGCGGCACCTTTCTGGGGCGCAACCGGGGGAGCCGCCGCCCACCCTGGTGGACTACCTGCCGGCCGATGCCCTGATGTTCTTCGACGAGTCGCACGTGCTGATCGGGCAGTTCGGGGGGATGTACAACGGCGACCGAGCACGAAAGACCACACTTGTGGAATATGGTTTTCGCCTGCCATCTGCCCTAGACAATCGACCGCTGAAGTTCGAGGAATTCGAAGGGAAGATGCGCCAGGTCGTGTTCGTCTCGGCCACGCCAGCCGCCTACGAGCACCAACATGCCGGGCAGGTCGTTGAGCAGGTGGTGCGGCCCACAGGATTGATCGATCCGGTCGTGCAGGTACGGCCGGCCACGCACCAGGTCGACGATGTGCTGCAGGAGATTCGGGATCGCGTGGACATCGGCGAACGGGTGTTGATCACCACGCTGACCAAGCGCATGGCCGAGCAGTTGACGGACTATCTGTCGGACAACGGCGTGAAGGTGCGCTACCTGCACTCCGATGTGGACACGGTCGAGCGGGTTGAGATCATCCGCGACCTCCGCCTGGGGGTGTTCGATGTGCTGGTGGGTATCAATCTGCTGCGCGAGGGCCTGGACATTCCCGAGGTCTCGCTGGTGGCCATCCTGGACGCCGACAAGGAAGGATTCCTGCGCGCCGAGCGCAGCCTGATTCAAACCATTGGCCGGGCGGCGCGCCATGTCAACGGCATGGCCATCCTGTATGCGGACAAGGTCACCGATTCCATGAAGCGCGCCATCGACGAGACCGAGCGTCGCCGCACCAAGCAGATCGCCTTCAATGCCGAACACGGCATCACCCCACGCAGCGTGAAAAAGCAGGTGCGCGAGATGATCGATGGGGTGGTCAGCGACAAGACCGCACGCGACGATCTGCGCAACGCCCAATCGGCTGCCGAGGTCGAGGCGATGTCGGAAAAAGACCTGGGCAAACGCATCAAGGCCCTGGAAAAGCAGATGCTGGA
The DNA here is from genome assembly GCA_041160585.1 of Pseudomonadota bacterium. Taxonomy (GTDB): domain Bacteria; phylum Pseudomonadota; class Gammaproteobacteria; order Burkholderiales; family Burkholderiaceae_C; genus RFTU01. Next base: position 2,447 of record JBEAWD010000051.1, read on the forward strand.
GCATGCGCGCAACCTGGAGTTCGAAAAGGCTGCGCGGGTACGCGACCAGTTGGCACTGATCAAGGAGCAGGCTTTTGGGGCTGCCGGGCAGAACTCGGTGGTGCCGCTGGTGGGCAAAGGGGGTTGAGGGTCCCGTGGTGAGGGGCGGCGATAGCGGCGGACTATCTGGGCGATCGGAAATATTTCGACGAAGTTGTCTTGGACAAAGGAACTTTTCAAGTCCATAATCCCACTAAGGGAGTCAACTTCCCTTCTATACTTGAGCAATCCAGTCGGAATCCGCCGGTTGGGGCGCTCGAGCCCACGCCCAGGAACCACCATGCGACTCACCACCAAAGGCCGTTTTGCAGTCACTGCCATGATCGACCTCGCCCTGCGCTCGCAGAACGGCCCGGTCGCACTGGCCGCCATCAGCCAACGCCAACAGATCTCCCTGTCGTATCTGGAGCAACTGTTCGGCAAGCTGCGCCGTCACGAACTGGTCGAAAGCACCCGCGGTCCGGGTGGCGGCTACTCGCTGGGCCGCAAGGCCGAAGACATCACCGTGGCCGACATCATCGTGGCCGTGGACGAGCCCATCGATGCCACCGGCTGCGGCGGCAAGGAAAACTGCATGGGCGATGAAGCCGGCCGTTGCATGACGCACGACCTGTGGACCAGCCTGAACGCCAAGATGATCGAGTACCTCGACTCCATCTCTCTCAAGCGCCTGGTCGACGAGCAACTGGCCAAGGGCATCTCCATCGAGGAAGCCCCGGTCAAGCGCGCCATCTCCAGCACCCCGGTGGTCAAACCCATCAAGGTCACCGCGCCGAATTCCGTGTTCGCACTGGGTTCGGCTTTCGCCAAGTAAGCCCCCCGAATGACTCCGCACCTTCCCATCTACATGGACTATGGGGCCACCAACCCGGTGGACCCCCGTGTGGCCCAGGCCATGATCCCCTGGCTCACCCAACACTTCGGCAATCCGGCCTCGCGTTCCCACGCCTGGGGTTGGGAAGCCGAAGCTGCCGTGGAGAAGGCGCGTGAAGACGTGGCGGCCCTCATCGGTGCCGACCCCCGAGAGATCGTGTGGACGTCCGGCGCCACCGAAAGCAACAACCTGGCGATCAAGGGCGCGGCGCAGTTCTACAAAGCGCGCGGCAAGCACATCATCACCGTCAAGACCGAGCACAAGGCGGTGCTGGACACGGTACGTGAGCTCGAACGCCAAGGCTTTGAGGCCACCTACCTGGACGTGCAGGCCGATGGTCTGCTCGACCTCAACGCCCTGCGCGATGCCATCCGCCCTGACACCATCCTGATCTCGGTGATGTTCGTCAACAACGAGATCGGCGTCATCCAGGACATTCCGGCGATCGGCGCGATGTGCCGGGAAAAGGGAATCATCTTCCACGTGGATGCCGCGCAGGCGACGGGCAAGGTGGTGATCGACATGGCTGAACTGCCCATCGACCTCATGAGCCTGGCTTCGCACAAGACCTACGGGCCCAAGGGCATCGGCGCGCTGTACGTACGCCGCAAGCCCCGTGTCCGGTTGGAGGCGCAGATGCACGGCGGCGGCCATGAGCGCGGCATGCGCTCGGGCACGCTGCCCACCCACCAGTGCGTGGGCATGGGTGAAGCCTTCCGCATTGCGCGTGAGGAGATGGGCGCCGAGAACGAGCGCATCCGCATGCTGCAGCGCCGCCTCTTGGACGGCCTGAAGGACATGGAGCAGGTCTTCATCAACGGCGACATGGAGCGCCGGGTGCCGCATAACCTCAACATTTCCTTCAACTTTGTCGAAGGCGAGTCGCTGATCATGGGCGTCAAGGGCATCGCGGTGAGTTCGGGTTCGGCCTGCACCTCGGCCTCGCTCGAACCCAGCTATGTCTTGCGTGCTTTGGGTCGGAGCGACGAACTGGCGCATTCCAGCCTTCGCATCACCATCGGCCGCTTCACCACCGAACAGGAAATCGACGAGGCCGTGGCCCTGTTGCGCGACCGGGTGGCCAAGCTGCGTGAGCTGTCTCCCCTGTGGGAGATGTACAAGGATGGTGTGGACCTGTCCACCATCCAATGGGCCGCACACTGAGGAGTCAGAACAAAAATGGCATACAGCGAGAAGGTCGTCGACCACTATGAGAACCCCCGCAACGTGGGTTCGTTCGAGAAGGGTGACGACACGGTGGGCACCGGCATGGTCGGTGCGCCCGCCTGCGGCGACGTGATGAAGCTTCAGATCAAGGTCAACCCCGCCACAGGTCTGATCGAGGACGCGAAGTTCAAGACCTACGGCTGTGGCTCGGCCATCGCTTCGAGTTCACTGGTGACCGAGTGGGTCAAGGGCAAGTCGCTGGACGAAGCCCTGCTGATCAAGAACACCCACATTGCCGAAGAGTTGGCCCTGCCGCCGGTGAAGATCCATTGCTCCATCCTGGCCGAAGACGCCATCAAGGCCGCAGTGGAAGACTACAAGGCCAAGTCGCAGACCGCGTCGCACTGAACGGCGCCGTACCATGGCCGTTACCCTGACAGAAGCCGCCGCGCGGCACGTCACCCGCTACATCGCCAAGCGCGGCAAGGGCGTAGGCGTGCGCCTGGGCGTGAAGACCACGGGCTGCTCGGGCTTGGCCTACAAGCTCGAGTACGCCGACGAGGTGGCCCCCGAAGACCACATCTTCGAGGACCACGGCGTGAAGGTGCTGATCGACCCCAAGAGCCTGCCCTACCTTGATGGGACGGAACTCGATTTCGTGCGGGAAGGCCTCAACGAGGGCTTCAAGTTCCACAATCCCCGCGAAAAGGATCGCTGCGGCTGCGGCGAATCCTTCCGCGTCTAGACCCCTCGCCTACTTGTGCACTCGCCGCTGAACCTTGCGGCTGACGACTTCACGTTGTTGGGCTTGCCCCGCACGTTTGCACTCGACGCAGCCGATCTGGACCTTCGGTGGCGGGATCTGCAGGCCCGCGTGCACCCCGATCGATTCGCCGTCGAAGGCGCGGCCGCCCAGCGGGTGGCCATGCAGTGGTCGGTCCGCGTCAATGAGGCCTACCGCCGCTTGAAGGACCCCATCGCCCGGGGCGCCTACTTGTGCGAACTGGCCGGCGTGGCGATCGACGCGGAGCGAAACACCGCCATGCCCAGCGCCTTCCTCGTGCAGCAGATGGAGTGGCGCGAGGCCCTGGAGGAAGCAGGGACGGCTGATGAGGTGTCCGAGTTGGACACTCGGGTACGGGCAGAATCCAGGTCCATGCAGGCGCGGCTGGCCGTCTTGATCGATGGCCAAGCCGGCACGGCGCCCGATCTGCAAGCCGCGGCCCAGCAGGTGCGGGCACTGATGTTCGTGCAGCGCTTCCTTCAAGACATCGCCCGGCGGGCCGACGCCCTCGACTCGCCCACCTGACCTTTCATGGCTCTGCTGCAGATTTCCGAACCCGGCCAGGCGCCGGACCCTCACCAGCGGCGCATTGCCGTGGGCATCGACCTGGGCACTACCCATTCGCTGGTGGCCGCAGTGCGCCATGGCGTGGCCGAGTGCCTGCCTGACGACGAAGGGCGGGTGATCCTGCCTTCGGCCGTTCGCTACCTGGGGGAGGGGCGCCGCTCCATCGGTGCGGCCGCGCTCGCCGCTCAGGCCCAAGACCCGCAGAACACGCTGGTGTCGGTCAAGCGCTTCATGGGCCGCGCCCTGGCGGACGTGAAGGGGGCAGGGCGTCTGCCCTATGACTTCGTCGAGCGCCCGGGCATGGTCGCCTTCAACACGTGCGAAGGCGTGAAGACGCCCGTGGAGGTGAGCGCAGAGATCCTGGCCACGCTGCGCTACCGCGCCGAAGACACCTTTGCCGATGACCTCTATGGGGCCGTGATCACGGTGCCGGCCTACTTCGACGATGCCCAGCGTCAGGCAACCAAGGATGCGGCCCAACTGGCCGGCATCCAGGTGTTGCGCCTGATCAATGAACCAACGGCCGCGGCGGTGGCCTACGGCCTTGATACGGGCAGCGAGGGCCTGTACGCGGTGTACGACCTGGGTGGCGGCACCTTCGATGTGTCGCTGCTGCGCTTGTCTCGTGGCGTCTTCGAGGTGGTGGCCACGGGTGGGGATGCTGCGCTGGGCGGTGATGATTTCGACCATGCCTTGGCTGACTGGGCGGTGGCACAGCGCGGTGTTTCGTTGGTGACGCCCCACGATAAGCGGGCCATCCTGGTGGCTGCCCGTGCGGCCAAGGAGGCCTTGAGTCTGTCGGATCAAACCGATTTGGTGGCCAGCCTTGATGCCGGCGAACTGCGGGTGCGCGTGAGTCGCGCGCAGCTTGACGCCTTGTGCAAGCCCCTGATCGACAAGACCTTGCAGTCGGTGCGTCGGGTGCTGCGTGATGCCGGCGTGGGACGCGATGAAGTATTGGGCGTGGTCATGGTGGGGGGCTCGACCCGCATGCCGGCCGTGCGCCAGGCGGTGGGCGAACTCTTTGGTCGAGAACCGCTGGTCAACCTGAACCCCGACGAGGTGGTGGCCTTGGGCGCGGCCATACAGGCCAATCAATTGGCCGGCAATGCGGCCGATGGCGAGATCCTGCTCTTGGATGTCACGCCCCTGTCCTTGGGCCTGGAAACCATGGGTGGCCTGGTGGAGCGGGTGATCGAGCGCAACAGCACCATTCCCACGGCCAAGGCACAGGAATTCACCACCTTCAAGGACGGCCAGACCGCCATGGCCATACACGTTGTGCAGGGCGAGCGTGAACTCGTGGCCGATTGCCGTTCATTGGCGCGGTTTGAACTGCGTGGCATTCCACCGATGGCCGCGGGTGCGGCGCGCATACGCGTGACCTTCGAAGTGGACGCAGACGGCCTGCTCAACGTGTCTGCCCGTGAGGTGAATTCAGGCGTGCAGGCGGCCGTGGCGGTCAAGCCCAGCTACGGATTGGCCGATGAGGAGGTCGCGAGGATGCTGGCCGAAGGTTTTTCGCAGGCCGATGCCGACATGGGTGCGCGCGCCCTGGCCGAGGCTCGCGTGGAGGCCGAGCGCATGCGCCTGGCCACCTTGTCGGCCCTCAGGGCCGATGGCGACCTGTTGACCGACGCCGAGCGTGCGGACATCGACAACCTGCTCGTGTCCTTGAACGCCACCGTCCAGGGCAGCGACCACGCCGCCATCAACGCCGCCGTCGAAACCCTGGCCAAGGGCACCGAGGCCTTTGCCGCCCTGCGGATGAACCGCAGCATCCAGCAGGCCCTTTCCGGCCGTTCGGTGGATACCCTCTAGCACTGTCATGCCCGTCATCAAGATTCTCCCCAACGCCCACTACTGCCCGCACGGTGAAGCCATCACCGCCGAGCGCGGCACCTCGATCTGCGAAGCCCTGCTGGACAACGGCATCGAGATCGAACATGCGTGTGAGTTGAGTGCCGCCTGCACCACCTGCCATGTGGTGGTGCGCAGTGGGTTCGCCTCGCTGGGCGAAATCGACGAGATCGAGGAAGACCTCTTGGACAAGGCCTGGGGGCTGGAGTCGACCTCGCGCCTGAGTTGCCAGGCCATCCTCGCCGATGAGGATGTGACCATCGAGATCCCGAAGTACACGATCAACCACGCACGCGAAAACCACTGAGTGGCGCATGCGCATCCTCGGCATCGAATCCAGCTGCGATGAGACCGGGGTGGCCCTGGTCGCCTTCAATGGCCAGGAGCCGCCGCGCCTGCAGGCACAGGCCCTGCACACCCAGATCGACATGCACAAGGCCTATGGGGGCGTGGTGCCTGAACTGGCCTCACGCGACCACATCCGCCGCGTGGTACCGCTGGTGCGTCAGGTCATGGAAGAAGGCGGCTGCCGTCTGCAGGAGCTCGACGTGGTGGCCTACACCGAAGGCCCGGGCCTGGCAGGCGCACTGCTGGTGGGGGCGGGGGCTGCACAGGCCTTGGCGCTGAGCCTGGGCAAGCCCGTGATGCCCGTCCACCACCTGGAGGGTCACCTCCTGTCACCTTTCCTCTCGAGCGATCCGCCGGCGTTTCCCTTCGTGGCCCTGCTGGTCTCGGGCGGGCATACCCAGCTCATGCGGGTACAGGGCGTCGGCCACTACGAATTGCTGGGTGAATCGATCGACGATGCCGCCGGTGAGGCCTTCGACAAGTGCGCCAAGCTGATCGGTTTGGACTATCCGGGCGGCGCGGCGCTTTCGGCCTTGGCCCAGCAGGGTAGGGCCGATGCCTTTGCCTTTCCGAGGCCTTTGTTGCACAGCGGCGACCTCGACTTCTCATTCGCCGGGCTGAAGACTTCGGTGGCCACGCAGGTGCGCAAGCTGATCCAGGCCCTTGGGCATGGCGCTGATCAGTCTGTCTTGAGCCACGCCCAGCGCGCCGATGTGGCCGCCTCGGCGCAGGCGGCCATCGTGGAGGTGCTGGTGCGCAAGAGCGTTGCCGCGCTGAAGCAAACCGGCCTGAACCGCCTGGTGGTGGCCGGCGGCGTGGGGGCCAACCGCGAGTTGCGGGCACGGCTCAATGCCGCTGTGGCGTGCCTGAGGGCGCGGGTGCACTACCCGGAACTGGCCCTGTGCACCGATAACGGCGCGATGATTGCACTGGCTGCGGCCATGCGCTTGCAGTCGGGTGCCCAGGCGCCGCAGGACCCGGGATCCTTTGAGGTGAGGCCCCGCTGGCCCCTGGTGTGACCCTGGGGCCGTGCCGGCTTCATCGGGTATACTCCGACACTGCCCATTGATCTGGGCTGCCCCGCACGACGCCGGTTGGTTTCACTGGCGTTCGCAAGTCCAACCCCCGGAAACCGTCGGCCACACCACTGGTGTGCTGCGGCGTTCGGATTTCAACGAAACTGCAGAGGAACACATGTCCGCAGCCGACATCATCAAGGCCGATATCGTCAAGGCCCACGCCCGTGGCGCCAACGACACCGGCAGCCCCGAAGTGCAGGTGGCCCTGATCACCGCCCGCATCAACGAACTGACCCCCCACTTCAAGCAGCACGCCAAGGACCACCATGGCCGCCGCGGTCTGCTTCGCCTGGTCAACCAGCGCAAGCGCCTGTTGGCCTACCTGAAGGACAGGGACGCCGACCGCTACGTGGCCCTGATTCAGAAGCTCGGCCTGCGCAAGTGATCGAAGAATGACGAAAGCTAGCCTGTCTGGATACCGTCCAGCACAGGCTGCTTTCGTTTTGGAGCTGGCGCGAAGGGTTGCGTTGATGTGTCATTCCAAGGGGGCTGCAGCAGTCCCGTTGGAATGGCATCGCGCACAAGGGCGTCCGGCACACGCAACGGCGGCACCGTCATGAATCCGACGAGCCCGCCTTCATCGGAGAGCCAACAGCATGAGCCTGTTCAACAAAGTTACCAAGACCTTCCAGTGGGGCCCCCACACCGTCACCCTCGAAACGGGTGAAATCGCCCGCCAGTCCAGCGGCGCGGTCCTCGTCGACATTGAAGGCACCGTCGTGCTGGCCACGGTGGTGGCCAAGAGCGAAGCCAAGGCGGGCCAGGACTTCTTCCCCCTGACCGTCGACTACATCGAGAAGACCTACGCCGCCGGTCGCATCCCGGGCAGCTTCTTCAAGCGCGAAGGCCGCCCAAGCGAACTCGAGACGCTCACCAGTCGCCTGATCGACCGCCCGATCCGCCCCCTCTTCCCGGACGGCTTCTTCAACGAAGTGCAAGTGGTGGTGCACGTGTTGAGCCTCAACCCCGAGGTGCAGGCTGACATCGCCGCCATGATCGGCACCAGCGCGGCCCTGTCCGTGTCGGGTATTCCGTTCAACGGCCCGATCGGCGCGGCGCGCGTGGGCTATGTCAACGGCGAGTACGTGCTCAACCCGGGCAAGAGTGACCTGGCCAATTCCAAGCTCGACCTGGTGGTGGCCGGCACCGAAAGCGCCGTGCTGATGGTGGAATCCGAAGCCGACCAGCTGTCCGAAGAGGTGATGCTGGGCGCCGTGGTGTTCGGACACGAGCAGGGCAACATCGCCATCGCCGCCATCAACGAACTGGTGCGTGACGCCGGCAAGCCCGAGTGGAACTGGCAGGCGCCCGCCAAGGACGAGCCCTTCATCGCCAAGGTCACCGCCCTGGGCGAGGACAAGTTGCGCGCGGCCTACCAGATCCGCAGCAAGCAAGCCCGCACGCAGGCATGCCGCGAGGCCTATGCCGCGGTGATGGATGGCCTGAAGGCCGAGGGCATCGCTTTCGACGCCGTCAAGGTCGAAGGCCTGCTGTTCGAGATCGAGTCGCGCATCGTGCGCGGTCAGATCCTGGCTGGCGAGCCCCGAATCGACGGTCGCGACACACGCACCGTGCGCCCCATCGAAATCCGCAACAGCGTGCTGCCCCGTGTGCACGGATCAGCCCTGTTCACCCGCGGCGAAACCCAGGCCCTGGTCGTGGCCACCCTGGGCACCGAGCAGGACGCGCAAAAGATCGACGCCTTGGCCGGTGAGTTCACCGACCGCTTCCTGTTCCACTACAACATGCCCCCCTTCGCCACGGGCGAAACCGGCCGCGTGGGTTCGCCCAAGCGCCGTGAAATCGGCCACGGCCGCCTGGCCAAGCGTGCCCTGGTGCCGCTGCTGCCCAGCAAGGACGAGTTCCCCTACGTGCTGCGCGTGGTCTCCGAGATCACCGAGTCCAACGGCTCTTCCTCGATGGCCTCCGTGTGCGGCGGCTGCCTGGCCCTGATGGACGCGGGCGTGCCGATGAAGGCCCATGTGGCCGGCATTGCCATGGGCCTGATCAAGGAAGGCAATCGCTTTGCCGTGCTGACCGACATCCTGGGTGACGAGGACCACCTCGGCGACATGGACTTCAAGGTGGCGGGCACCACGGCCGGCATCTCGGCCCTGCAGATGGACATCAAGATCCAGGGCATCACCAAGGAAATCATGCAGGTGGCATTGGCCCAGGCCAAGGAAGCTCGCCTGCACATCCTGGGCAAGATGCAAGAGGCCATGGGTGAAGCCAAGACCGAGCTCTCCGAGTTCGCGCCGCGCCTGTACTCGATGAAGATCAACCCCGAGAAGATCCGTGACGTGATCGGCAAGGGTGGCGCCACCATCCGCGCGCTGACCGAGGAAACCGGCACCACGATCGACATCGGCGAAGACGGCACCATCACCATTGCCTCCACCGATGGAGAGCGCGCCGCCCTGGCCCGCAAGCGCATCGAAGAGATCACCGCCGAAGCCGAGGTGGGCAAGGTCTACGAAGGCCCGGTCACCAAGATCCTGGACTTCGGCGCCCTCATCAACATCCTGCCCGGCAAGGACGGTCTGCTGCACATCAGCCAGATCGCCCACCAGCGTGTGGAAAGGGTCGAGGACTTCCTGAAGGAAGGTCAGGTCGTCCAGGTCAAGGTATTGGAAACCGACGAAAAGGGCCGCATCAAGCTGTCGATGAAGGCCTTGTTGGAGCGTCCCGAGGGTATGCCTGAGGAAGAGGACCGTCCGCGCCGTGAATTCCGCGACCGCGGTGACCGCGGTGACCGCGGCGACCGTCCGCGCCGTGATCGAGGAGATCGTGGTGACCGTGGTGATCGTGGCGAGCGCCGTGCCCCCGCGCAGCAGGGTGAGCACGCCGGTGAGGGCTCAGCCTCGGCCGAGGGTGGTCACAGCGACCAAGGCCAGCAGCAACAGCAGCAGCAACAGTAAGCCCACCTTGGGTTTTCGCTCGAGCACACCATGTCCTCCACGATGAACGCCATCGAGATCGCCGGCTACGGTGGGCCTGAGGTGCTGCGTCTGACGCAGCGCCCCAGGCCTGTGGTGTCGCCGGGCGAACTCCTGATTCGTGTCA
>JBEAWD010000088.1:0-19235 GCA_041160585.1 Pseudomonadota bacterium
TCTCAGCGGCGCCCGGTGCGTGGCTTTGGCTCATGCGCAATAGCGCTCCGATGCAATTGCCGCGCCCTCGGCCATGGCCGCGAACTTGGCGTACACGATGTCGGCGTCAACGGCACCGAACCCCGCAAAGGTACCGAAACCACAATCGGTGCCGGCCATCACGCGCTCAGGCCCGACGATGTCGGCAAAGCGTTGCAGCCGTTGGGCCACCAGGCGCGGGTGCTCCACGAAGTTCGTGGTGGAGTCGAGCACACCGGGGATGAGCACCTTGTCATCGGGGATCTGATGGCGCATCTCGGCGATCGTCTCCCATTCGTGGGCGTGGCGGGGGTTGGAGGTTTCGAACAGCAGAGCCTGTGGCTTGGCCTTCATGACAATCGGCAATATGGTCGACAGCGGCACATCCTTGTGATGAGGACCTTCATAGTTGCCCCAGCATACGTGCATGCGCACGCGGTCGGCAGGAATGGCCACCAGCGCTTCGTTGAGTGCCTCGACGTGCTGCTCGATGCGGCGAAGGTAGTCGGCTTCTTCCAGGTCCTTGTACATCATGTGCCGGCCCAAGCCCAGGTCTGGCGAGTCAAGCTGAAGGATCAACCCGGCGTCCACGATGGCGTGATACTCGTGGCGAAGCGCATGTGCAAGCGCTTGCAGGTACTGGTCGTCGTCCTGGTAGTGCCGGTTGGGCTGGAACAGCGCCACCACACCCGGCGAGGCGGCGTTCATGAAGATGCCCTGGGCACCATGCTTGTGGGCTGCTGCCTTGACATGGGCGATGTCATGTTCCAGGGGCAGCAGGGACTTCACCTGAATCGGCCCGACGCAGCAGGGGCGACGGTAAGTGGGCGTACCGCCCGCAGAAGCCAGTCGCTTCATGAAGCCCGGATAGTCCAGCAGGTCAGCAGGGGTGCGGCGGTCGCTGTCACCGTCAAACCCGGTGTAACGGTCCTTGATGTAGGTGGCGTAGCTGATCTTGCTCATCTCGCCATCGCTGACGATGTCGATGCCTGAGACCACCTGGCGCATGACCGCCTCGTCCACCGCCGTGCGCATGGTCTCGTTGAACACATCCTCATCGATCGGCTCGCCGCGCTCGCGCGCGAAGATCTGCTCGACCACCGCTTGGCTACGGGGGAGTGATCCCACATGGGTCGTGGGGAAGTGAAGTCGATTCTTCATGGGGGCTCGCGTTGGCTCGTCACAAACACCATGGCCGGCATCGAGCCGGCCATGGTTCTCACAGGCGAGCGGTGATCAGAACTTGCTGTAGGTCAACTTCAGGCCCATCATGCGCGGGGGCGCTGCACTGACCTGCAGCGCACCACCGCCGCCCCACACGAAGCGGTTGATGGTTTGGGTGTTGCCCACGTTGTCCACGAAGCCCAGCAGCGACCACTGGTCGTTCATGCGCCAGTTCACCTTGATGTCGGTCTTGGTGAAGGCGCCCTGCTTCTCGATCTGCGCGTTCGTGGGCTGTCCGAAGAAGCCACTGTTGTAACTGACCACCACCATCGGCGTGAGACGGCCACCGCCGGCCAAACCGATGTCGTGCTTCAGGAAGACCGAGCCCTGGCTGCGAGCCGCGTAGGGGATGCGGTTACCCGAGAGGTCACAACCGAAGGCTGCCGCAGGCTGCCCTGCCCCACCGGTGCCCGGCACTACGCCACACTTGTAACCCGGCGCGAACAGGCGCCGTTGACCAGCCGGCGCAATCACCACGCCGTTGGCATCGGTCTGTGGTGCGGTGGATGTGGGATCGGCCACGAGGATGGACGTCCCGAAGGGCAGAGCGACATCGGGGAAGCTCGTGTACTTGGCATCCAGAAGCGACAAGGTGCCGCCGAAGGTCGTGGCTCGCGTAGCGCGCCACTCAAGCTCGGCTTCCAGACCCTTGGCGCTGGCCTTGGCCGCATTGAAGATGGCAGAGATCGTGGTGTTGCCCACCGGGATCTGGCGCTGCTCCTGCAGGTTGGTGTAGTCGTTGCTGAAGGCCGACACGTTGAGCTGAAGGGTGTTCTTCATGAAGCGGTTCTTGGAGCCGACTTCCAAAGCCACCACCTCCTCGGGCTTGAAGGTACGGGCAGATGCCAGGGCCTGCCCCGAGTTGAAGCCGCCCGAGCGGAAACCGTTGGACACCGTCAAGTAGACCAGCTGGTCCTTGTTGAGCTCGTAGTCCAGCGCCAGTCGACCGGTGCTCTTGCTGAAGGTGGCATCGTCGTAGGTGGCGCCGGTGGCCGTGTTGGTGCCGGGCAGGCAGTTGAAGCCCGGGCGGGTGGCGCCGTCCAGGCAGTTGCTGGTGCCCGCGGAGCCGTAGGCCGATGCGGGTGGCAGCGGGGTGGCCAGGGTGATGAGATTGCCGTCCGGCGCACCGGAAGCGTTCAGCGGCAGCACCGAGTTGGCGTTGGCGAACCTGAAGGACTTCGTGTCCTTCGTGTAGCGGGCACCGGCCGTCACCGTCAGGGCCTTGCTGAGCTTGTAGTTCAGTTGGCCATACGCCGCACGCGAATCCGTCTCGGGCAACTGGTTGTCGTAGAAGCCGCCGCCGTTTTGCGCCAGAGTGACCGGTGCACTCAGGGCTGATGATCGGATGGTGCGGGGCAATTGCTGGTTGATGAAGGTGCCGCGCAGGTCATCGCGGAAGAGATACACGCCGGCCACATAACCCAGGGGGCCCTTGGTGTTGCTCAGGATCTGAAACTCCTGCGTCAGGGTCTTGGCGGCGGTAGCCTGATAGTCGACGGCGATCGTGGAAGCCGAGAAGTCAGAGTCCGACGTGCGTGTTGCCACGAAATCGGCGTAGCCGGTGATGGACTTCAGCGTGGCACCCGGCACCTGGTAGGTGAGGTCCATGCTCATGTTGCGATCGCGCAGGTACAGATAGGTGCGGTAATCGTTGTCCACCACATAGGCGTTGCCTGCCTTGTAGATGGGGATACCCAGATCGACACCCGAGCCGACGGCGTTGCCCCCGGTGCCCGCGCCCGCGCCCTGCGTACGGGTGCAGTCGTTCACGGCATCGCGGTTGCCCCCGCGTGGGTTGATGATGGTCAGCGTGGCGTTGAACAACTGCTGGCACGAGGCCGTGTGCAAGTAGGTGCCCGCCATCTTGTAACCAAAGGCCGATCCACCGTTGCCGCCTTGCATGGTGCTGTCCACGCGGAACACCGCCTCCAGGTCCTTCGTGGGCTTGAGCAGAAGGCTACCCCGGAAGTAGCGGGTGTCCTGATCGAACATACCCGCTGCCGGGTTGAAGTCGTTTTTCACCCACGGGTTGGACGTGTCCTTGACCGCTACCAGGCGCAGGGCAGCGGTGTCGCCCAGGGGCATGTTGAAGATGCCCTCAGCACGCAGCTTGCCGTAGTTGCCGACCAAGAGGCTCGTGGTCGTTTCGTTGGAATTCAGCTCGGGCGCGTTGGTCGTGATGGCCACCGTACCGCCAAAGGTGTTGCGGCCGAACAGCGTGCCCTGCGGACCACGCATCACTTCCACGCGTGACACGTCGACGAAGCCCATCATGGCCTGTTGGGCGCGGGACTTGTAGATGCCATCGACGAAGTAGCCGATCGTGGTGTCGGCGTTGACGGCGACGTTTTCGGTGCGCACCCCTCGCATCGCCGGGCGGGCATCGGCGCCGGAGCGGCCGAAGGTGAAGCCGGGCACGACGGTGTCGAGCTGCGAAACATCGGACAGATTGCGCTCGGCCAGGGCCTGGTTGTTCAAACCGGTCACCGAGACGTTGACCTTCTGCTGGTCTTCCAGGCGACGGTTGGCCGACACCGAGACCGACTGCAGTTCGCCGGAATCGGCCGGCTTGGCCGCTGCGGCTTGGGATTGGGCTTGGGCCAGAGCCGGCAGCGCACCGGTGGCTGCCCATGAACCCACGGCCACGGCGACCATGGCCACGAGGGGGTTTCGGCGAAAGGTCTTCATCGTCAAGTCTCCAGTGGTGTTTGGGAAGGGGCCCCCGTGGGGCAAACAGAGCATTTCGAATTCAAGTTTGGGCCGTGTTTTTTGACTTTGCAAGCGTATGCAATTTGTATGCAAACCGTCTAGTACAAGTACCTAGCGCCCATGCGGCAAACTCGCCACAGGACGCTGTGTCAGTAGTTGAGCTCGGCGCGCCCCTGGCGGGCCGCCTGCTGGAAGGCGCGGGTGATCAGGGCCGTGGTCACCGAGGCGAAGTAGCGTCCACCCCAGGCCGCATATCGCTGCTCTTCCTCCGGCGTCAGCGCCAGCACCCCGGCGCACTTGCCCTGCCCACTCACGGCCCTGAGCGCCCGCTCGATGGCCGCCTGCACAGGCGGGTCCGCCCATCGGTTTTCGTGCCCCATGGCGTGAGCGAGGTCATTGGGGCCCACGAAGACAGCGTCTATGCCGTCCACCGCCGCGATCTCGGCGGCCTGCTCCACCGCTCCAGGGGTTTCGACCATGGCCACGAGCACAATGGCCTCGTTGCTAAGGTGGGTATGCGCGGGTCCGCCGAACGCCCCGTAACCCGCGGCGCGCGTACTGAAGGCGCTGCCCCGCCGACCACCCAGGCCGCCCGGCATGGGGTAGCGCACGCGCTGCACCAATTCACGCGCATGGGCGGCAGACTCCACCATGGGAATCTGCACCCCGCTGGCGCCCATGTCCAGCACGCGCGCCAAGTCATGTTCCAGGCACCTGACCAGGGCCGGAATGCCGCTGGCCCGGGCAGCGCGCAGGAGATGCTCGGTCATCTGCAGGTCGGCGCTACCGTGTTCGTTGTCGATGATCAGAAAGTCAAAGCCGGCAAAGGCACACATCTCCACGATGGCCGGGCTGGGCAATCCGTTGAAGATGCCGCGCAGCCGCTTCGTGCCACGGATCATCTGCATCAATCGGTTGTCGATCGGGTGTCGTGCCTCGTCGGCAATGGGGTGCGTCATGGTTGTGGTCCTCCGGTCACGGCCTGGATTCCGTCTTGGGTGTGATGACGATTGAGGGCCCGTTGAATCCTGTTACTCGGCCAGTGGATCACCGCTGCGCCCGCTCCACGATGCGGCGCTCGGCCACGCACCCATCGGCATCCAGGGCCCAACCGCTGTCCCGTGCCCGGGCCAACACCGGCTCGTCCCACTCGATGCGCTTGCGGTGGTCGCCGGCAGTCATCAACAGGACCCAGGCCTCTTCGTTCCCAGTGTTGTGAAGCTCTCGCCAAAGACCACCGGGCATCGCATAGGTATCCCAGCCCTGATCGGCTGAGCCACGCAAGGTGTATTGGGCCGGCCCATCCTGCGCCGCGATGCGCAGCGTCAGCTCGCCGCCGTACACCGTCATCACCTGCTTCTCCGAGAGTCGGTGACGCGACATGCATGCGCCCTTGGGCAAACGCAACCACTCCAGACTGACGCCATGTGACTTGGCCACCGGTGGCACCGCGTGCCGGTCTTCGGAGAGGCCCAAACCCACCACCGGTGCGATCTGGCCGCCACCCCCAGGAAGGTGCGTGTCGATCAGGCTGTGGGCACCGAACCGCAGATCGCTCACACGCACGACACGATGGCTCATGTCTGCTTCCGTCCAATCGCGAAGGCCGGCGATTTCCTCGGGCGCCATGGGCGTGAGCCGCTTCTCGCCGTCGCGCAGCGCATCACCTCGACGTGTGTCGACGATGCGGTAGTCCTCGGTCAGGTAAACGCCCTGGGCGGCTGCGGCCTCCAGCGTGGAGGGGCCCCAGAGGATGCCCCCGGTATGGTCACGTCCCAAGGCGGTGAACAGGAACCCGTCGTCCACCCCGATGTTGGTGAATCCCCGGTAGATCCAGGTGGGTACGGAGACGATGTCGCGCTCACCGATGTCCACATGACGCGCGCTGGGGTTGAAGCCCCACTGGATCCGCCATTGGCCTTTGGCGCAGATGAAGACTTCGCAACTGAAGTGCAGGTGCGGCGGGTTGACTCGACCGCCTGGTATCGACACGCCGCCGACCTGAAAGCCGTGCGGTTCGCGCAGGCTCACCGGCTGTTTGGCGTTCTGCGACACGCCGGGGCCCACGAGCGCGTAGTTGTACTTCGGCGAGCATTCCGGGATCGCGTAGTCGATGAACGCCTCGGTGGAGTAGCGCAGGCTCGAAAACGGGATGTGACGCTCGTGGAGCTGGTCGATCTTCATGGTGTACACGCTTGGCAAGACTGTGTGCCTGGGGTCAGGTCCTGCGCCAGCCATCGACGGATGGCCTGGGCAAGACGACCCGGCGCCTCCAGGGGAATCATGTGGCCGCAGCCCTCCCAGGCCACGGCGAACGCGTCATCGCGAGCCGCTCGCAGGCGTTGCTGCTGAACGGGCGGGCAAAGACGGTCTTGGGCGCCGGAGAGGACCGCCACCGGCCCGGGAAAACTGGCAAAGGCATGCAATCCATCGGGGCGCTGCGCCGCCAACTGAATCTGCTTGCGTGCAGTGGCCACACGCGTGCGACGGGCCATGTCCACCACGAGGCGAAGCTGCCAAGAGGCCGGCCGACGGGCGAAGTAGTGTCCCTTGGCGGCACGCGCCACCGCGGCCACACCGCGCCGTCGCAGCAGGCGCTGCTGTTGGAGCGCTCGCTTGCGGTGCGAAGAGCCGGCCGGCTCGGCATTGCTACCCACCAGGGCCAGCCGCTCGATAGGGACCGGGCTGGCCTGCCCATGCAGCCCTTCAAGCTGCTGCAAGGCCCAGATGCCCCCCAGCGAGAACCCCAGCAGGCTGATCGATTCACCACTGGTCCACCAAGGCGGTGCACGCCGGCCCAAGAGTTCCGGCCACCGGGCCACCCGCACCGCGATGCCCGGACGCAGCCGCCGCGCCACCGCCGCAAACAGGCGCTGGTCGCACAGCGTACCGGGCAACATGACCAGGCGCGTGCTCATGCGGCCTTGGGGCTCAGGACCTGCATCCAGGTGGCCACGTCATCGATCAGCACCCATTCGCGCACGATCTGCGCGCCCTCCAACTCCAGGTGCGTGATCCCCAGAATGTCGACAGGCCGGCCGGTGGGCGGGCCGTAGCGGCCGTCGCCGAGGTGATGCGCGCGCCAGCGCCAGCGCATGGCAACGGCGGTCGCTCGACCAGGCCTGGGAACCGAGACCAGGTGTTCGATCTCCACCCTCGGATTGGGCAAGGCCCGGACCAGTCCGCTCCAGAATGCGGCCCGCGACGGTACGCCCACCGCGACGGTGCCACCGGGCAGGCACGTGATCACGCCGGCGGCCACACCGGACTGCTCGAATGACGCCCGACGCAAACCATCCATCCAGGCCTGCGCCACGTCGGCCGCAGGACCGGCAGCCTCCATGTGCGATCGATACGGGGCAGGCGCCGGTGGCATGGGCGGCTTGCTCCATCCACCCGCTGCGTCCAGCCAGTCCTGCGCCACTTCGCGCTCATGTCGACCGATGGCTCGCGCAATCGCGGCCTGGTCCCTGACCAGCCACTCGTGGATGATGCGGTTGTTCAGACACACGCAATCGGCCACCGTGCGCACATGGATGGGCCTGCCCGTTGGCGCGCCAAACGCACCCGGGCCGGCATGCGTCATGGGGCTGAAGATCCGGTGCGAGGAGAGGTAGCCCTGCTCGTCGTCGCCGGAGATGATCACATCCTCGGCCAGCAGACGCCGGTCGGGAAAGGCCATCAGCGTCTTGCGGGTTCCCTCGATCACCGGCTCGATGCCGATGCTCACCGAGGAGGGCGTTTCGACGGCGCAGTCGTCGCCATAGTAGCGACGGATGTCGTCCAGCCGGCGCCCCTCCCAAATGCGGTCGGTGATCACGCGGATGTATTGGTCCAGGTCTTGGAACTCGGCGTCGAAGCCCTTCATGTTCAGCCTTGATTCAACGGGTGGATGTGATGCGCCGGCGACGCTCACCTGCCTTGCTTGGGACAGCCGCGCTGCGCACCGATCCCCGGATGATGAGTTCCCCCGGCACGGTGACGTTTTCGCCGCCGACATGGGCGTCCTGTCGAAGGTGGCGCTGCAGAAGGTCGACCGTGGCCTCGATCATCGGCCCCAGAGGCTGCTCCACCGTGGTCAGACGGTAACTGGGCCACGCAGCCTGCGGCACATTGTCGAAACCGACCACCGACACGTCTTCGGGTACGCGCAGTCCGAGCTCATGGCGCAAGGTGTCCATCACCGCAAACGCCATGTGGTCGGAGGCCACGAAGACCGCATCGGGTCGTTCGCCCTTGCCGGAAAAGAGGTCCAGCGTGGCCATCCGCGCCAGCTCGAAATCGTAGTTGCCCACGGCACGCGCCCAGATTCGCAAGCCGCGGTCTGCCAGCCCTTCGCGAAAACCACGCTCGCGCTCCAGGTTGGTCGACGACTCCTCGTTGCCTGCGATGAAGGCGATGCGCTCATGGCCACTGTCGGCGAGGTAGCGCGCAACGGCGCGGCCACCGGCGATGTTGTCGGAGCGCACGGAGCTGACCGCGCCCGCGCTGCCCTTGGCCATCACCCGGTTGAACAGCACCACGGGAATGGCCGCATCGGCACAACGTTGGGCGATGGACGACGACAAGGTGGTGGCCGCCAGGATGATGCCGTCCACGTGGTACTGCAGGATCTCGTTGACGAGCTCGTCGGAATTGGGGTTGTCCGACAGAAACAGCAACACATGGTGACCGTCGGCCTGTAGACGCTTGGACAGCCTCTCCAGGGCCGCCGGGTGAAACAGATTGCCCAGATACGACAGCACCAGACCGATGATGCGGCTGCGCTTGGTGGTGAGGCTTCTGGCGTGGGCGTTGGGCCGATAGCCCAGCTTGCGCGCGGCGTCCATCACCTTCTCGCGGGTGGCTTCGGACACGCTGGCCCCAGGGGTGAAGGTACGGCTGACGGCCGACTGGGACACATTGGCCAGGCGGGCCACATCGATGGAGGTGACGTTGCTCTTCATGACCCACATCATGCCGCCGTCCAACCACCATCGACCATCAGGGCGGTTCCGGTGACCAAGGCGGCGGCGGGCGACGCCAGAAACACCACCGCCCCCATCACATCCTCAAGGTTTCCGATTCGGCCCAGTGCGATCCGGGAACGCACGAATTCGGAGAATCCGGGGTCTTGGAGCATGGGCTCGGTCATGGCGGTTCGAATGAACGTCGGGCATAGCGTATTCACCCGGATGCCTTGAGGACCGAGCTCCCAAGCCAATGCCTTGGTCATGCCCTCGACCGCATGCTTGGTGGCGCAGTACACCGTGCGCTTGGGGCCACCCACATGGCCCATCTGTGACGAGATGGTGATGATGGAGCCACTGCGGCCGTGTCCGACCATGCTGCGCGCGGCTTCACGCGCCAGATAGAAGGCGGCCTTCACGTTGAGGGCCATGACCTCATCGAGGTCGCTGTCGTTCGTTTGCGTGATGAGCGCCGGGCGGTTGGTGCCGGCGCTGTTGACCAGGATGTCCAGCTCTCCCAGGCGATCGATCGCCTGGGACACCTGTGCGCTGTCGGTGACATCCAGTGTGAGGGGGTGGGCCTGGCCGCCGGTCTGGCAGATCTCGGCGGCCACCGCCTGGACCTCCGAGGCCGAGCGCGCCGCCACCCACACCTCAGCGCCCGCCTGCGCCAGCGCATGGGCACAGGCCGCGCCAATACCCCGCCCCGCACCCGTGACCAGGGCGCGCTGACCGTCAAGCCGGAAACTCGGCAGGCGGGGCGCAGGGCTCATTCAGCGGCCACCGGGCGATACCAGGCGACATCACGCTTGCCGTAGCGGCGAACCCGCAGATTGGCCTGTTCGCCGTGCCCGGCAAAGTTCTCCATGTGGCACAGGCGCGAGCAGTAGGCACCGATTTCGGCGCTGGCCTCATCGGTCAGCACGCGCTGGTAGGTGCAGGTCTTGAGGAACTTGCCCACCCACAAGCCGCCGGTGTAGCGGGCATTGCGGTTGGTCGGCAGGGTGTGGTTGGTTCCGATGACCTTATCGCCGAAGCTGACGTTGGTGCGGGGCCCGAGGAACAGGGCGCCGTAGTTGGTCATGCGCCGCAGGAAGAGGTCAGGGTCAGCCGTCATCACCTGCACGTGCTCGAAGGCGAGCTCATCAGCCACCTGCACCATCTCGTCAAGGTTGTCGCAAACGATGACCTGCCCGTGGTCGCTCCAGGCTTTGCGAGCGATCTCGGCCGTGGGCAGGATAGACAACTGTCGCTCCACTTCGGCCATGGTGTCACGCGCCAGCTTCTCGCTGTTGGTCAACAACACGGCAGGCGAAGTGGGACCATGCTCAGCCTGGCCGAGCAGATCCACCGCGCACATCTCACCATCCACTGATTCGTCGGCGATGACCAGCGTTTCCGTGGGACCCGCAAACAGGTCGATGCCCACGCGCCCATAAAGCTGCCGCTTGGCCTCCGCCACATACTGGTTACCAGGCCCCACCAGCATGTCCACCGGCTTGATCGACCCCGTGCCGATGGCCATGGCCGCCACGGCCTGCACACCACCGAGCACCAGGATTTCATCGGCCCCGGCCATGTGCATGGCCGCCACGATGGCCGGATGCGGCTCACCCTGATAGGGGGGCGCCGTCGCGATCACGCGGGGCACCCCTGCCACCTTGGCTGTGAGCACGCTCATGTGCGCCGATGCGATCAGCGGGTACTTGCCGCCCGGGATATAGCAACCCACGTTGTTCACGGGGATGTGTTTGTGACCCAGCACCACGCCGGGCCGCGTCTCGACTTCCACGTCCTGAAGGCTTTGGCGCTGGATTTCGGCGAAACGGCGGATCTGGGCTTGCGCAAAGCGGATGTCTTCAAGTTCGCGCGCAGACAGCCTGGCGATCGCAGACTGGATCTGGTCCGGTGACAACAGAAAGTCGGCCGGATCCCACTGATCGAATCGCTTGGAGTACTCGCGTACTGCCTGATCGCCCCGTCGTTCAATGTCGAGCAGGATGGTCTCGACGGTGGAGCGAACCTGATGGTCAGCAGCGGCCAGGGTGGCAGCGTCCTGACCTTTCTTTAGATGACGAATCACGGGCGAGTCCTCAACAAATTTGCATACGCTTGCATCATAGCGAGACCATCCCAATCGTGTATCTATCGTTAACACTCATTCGGGATATAACGATTGAAAACACACCCCGCCTTGCCTAGACTCGCATCAACCCAGATTCACCATCCAGAAAGCTTGCATACGAATGCATAACTCATCACAATCAAGTGCCGCCAGCCTGCACGAGGCCAAGCTCACCGCTTGGAGGGGTTTGGCTGCCCTGATCGGCAAAGAAGGCCCATCGCAAGCAGAACAGCTGCTCAGCGCGGATTCCCTTTGGGTGGTCTCCCATCCGATCAATGAACTGCGTGGGCCGCAGCAGGTGGTGTCCGCCTTCGTGCAACCACTGCGGCATGCATTTCCGGACATCGAACGCCGCACCGACCTGTTCTTCGCTGGCCACTGGGACGGCCGCATCGACGGCGGCGCTGGTACCTGGGTCACGACCACGGGCCACTACCTGGGCAAGTTCAAGGAACCGCTTTGGGGCATACCGCCTACGGGCGAGCCGGCGTGGCTGCGCTTCGGAGAGTTCTACAGAATCGAAAACGGTCGCATCGTCGAGGCGCGGATCCTGCTGGATCTGATCGACCTGGCCCGGCAGGCCGGTGTGCGCCTGTTGCCGCCATCATCCGGGCTGGAGTTGCTCGTGCCGGGGCCGCGCAATGCCACCGGCATCCTGCTCGAATCCTCGCCGGACGCCGGGCCATCGGTGTGCCTGCCGCAGGTGGAGGCCATGATCGGCGGGCTGGGCCGCTACAACCAGCAAGACCTGCGCAGCATGGGCATGGAACAGTACTGGCAGCCCGACATGATGTGGTACGGGCCTTGCGGCATCGGCACATCCCGCGGCATCGACGGATTTCAGACCCACCATCAGAAGCCCTTCCTGGTGGCCTTTCCCGACCGCAAGGGCGGCCATCACCGCGCGCGGTTTGGGGAGGGTGACTTCGCCGCGTCCACGGGCTGGCCGAGTGTGCGGGCCACCCACGCGGGGCCCTATCTGGGTACGCCGGCCACACAGCGGCCCATCACCATGAGGGTGATGGATTGGTGGCGCCAAGAAGATGGCCTGCTGGCTGAGAACTGGGTGTTGATCGACCTGCCGCATCTGTTCCTACAGATGGGCGTGGACCTGCTGGCTCCCCTGGCTGCGCCGCAGGCACGCTGATGGCCGTCTCGGTTTTCGACCTCTTCAAGATCGGCATCGGACCCAGCAGCTCCCACACCGTGGGGCCAATGAGAGCGGCGCGGATGTTCATGCAGCGCCTGGCGGCAGACGGACACTTGACTCAAGTGGCGCGCGTGCGCTGCGAGCTGTTCGGCTCGCTGGGCGCCACCGGCAAGGGCCATGGCACGGACAAAGCGATCATCCTGGGCCTGTGCGGCCACGAACCCGAGACCGTCGATGTCGACGCGGTACCCCAACTGCTGCAAGCCGTTCGTGATCACGCGCGCCTGCGCTTCGCCCAAGAGTCCAGAGCGCATGACTGGCCCTTCGACGAGAAGCAGGATCTGGTCTTTCACCGCACGATCACCTTGCCCTTTCATGCAAACGGCATGTCGCTCACCGCGTGGGCCAGCGACGGTGCCGAACTCTGCAGCCGTCGCTACTACTCGGTGGGCGGTGGCTTCGTCGTGAGCGAAGCGCTGGCCGCCGACGGCACGCGACACGCCATCGTGGCGCCTGACACCACGGTGCTGATGCACCCCTTCCACAGCGCGAAGGAACTGTTGGACATCAGCACGGTGCACGACCTATCGATTTCCGAGTTGATGCACCGAAACGAGCGGCACTGGCGAACGGACGAGGAGATCGAATCAGGCTTGGACCGCATCTGGAGTGCCATGGCGGCCTGCGTGGATCGGGGCTGCCGCACCGAGGGGGTGCTGCCCGGCGGCTTCAGGGTCCCGCGGCGTGCGCCAGCCTGGCACCGCGGACTCCTCAACCAAGTGCCCCAATCGCTACAGGACCCTTTGTTGGTGATGGATTGGGTCAATCTGTTCGCGCTGGCAGTCAATGAAGAGAACGCCGCAGGCGGCCGCGTGGTGACGGCCCCCACCAACGGCGCAGCCGGCATCATTCCGGCTGTCCTGCACTACTACGACCGTTTCGTGCCGGGTGCGAGTGCACAGGGCCGTCGCCGGTTTCTGCTGACCGCCGGTGCCATCGGTATCCTCTACAAGGAAAACGCCAGCATCAGCGGTGCCGAGGTCGGCTGCCAAGGCGAAGTGGGCGTGGCGTGCTCGATGGCCGCAGGCGCGTTGTGCGAGGTGTTGGGCGGCACGCCGTCGCAAGTGGAGAACGCAGCCGAGATCGGGATGGAGCATCACTTGGGACTGACCTGCGATCCGGTGGGTGGCCTGGTGCAGATTCCCTGCATCGAGCGCAATGCGATTGCGGCGGTCAAGGCCATCAACGCCGCCCGCATGGCCCTGCGCGGGGACGGCACGCACAAGGTCAGCCTTGACAAGGTGATCCGCACCATGCGTGAGACGGGTGCTGACATGAAGACGAAGTACAAGGAAACCGCACGCGGCGGCCTGGCCGTGAATGTGGTGGAGTGCTGAGCTGCCCCAAGGCCGACGCGCAGCGCCTTGGCTTCAGTCCTCGGCCGCCTCCACCGCCGCCAGGCTCAAGGCCACGAGTGCGGTGCGCTTGAGCGATGCACGGGCCCGCAGGCGAACGTCCCGGCCGGGCTCGACCACCAAGCGACAGTGGTAGTCCAGGTTCTCAGTTTCGTTGGGTGCGCTTGGCGCAATCGTGCGGCTCCATTGGCGTGAGCCGTCGATCTCCAGGCTCAGGCCCAGTTCACACTGGGCGGCCGCATCCCCCGAGCGCGCCAGCAACTGCGCATCGATGTCGAAGATTCGCGTGCGGTTCAGCGCGCCGGGGATGGTGAGCACAGCCACGTTGGTCTCATGGGTCTTCACGGTCCAGGATTCGGCTTCGCGCTTGCGGGTTGGAGGCATGTCCGAAGTGTCCCCCAAATGACCCGGATGGTAGAATGGTGGATGGCCAAGGAAGAACTCATTGAAATGCGTGGAGTCGTCGACGAGATGTTGCCCGACTCCCGTTTCCGCGTGACTCTGGAAAATGCGCATCAGGTGATCGCCTACACGGGCGGCAAGATGCGCAAGCACAGCATCCGCATCCTGCCCGGCGACAAGGTCACTTTGGAAATGTCCCCCTACGACCTCACCAAGGGGCGTATCACCTTCCGCCACATCGAGAACCAGGCACCGCGCGTGGGTGCTCCTGCCTTCAAGCGCAAGCGCTGAGGTGCTGCCGGCCGCCCACCGCTCCGCGGTTGCCGCTGCCTTCTTTGGAAACTTCGTCGTCGGCTGCGGCGTGCTGGTGGTTCCCGGCATGCTCGATCTGCTGGCGGCCGACCTGGGTGTCTCGGTGCCCACAGCCGGCAGTCTCTTGGGGCTGGCCGCGCTGACGATGTGCGTGGGCGCGCCCCTGATGGCCGCCCTCACCTCCCGCTTCGATCGGCGCCAACTCCTGGTGGCCTCTCTCACGCTTTTGGGCTTGGGCCATCTGGCCTGCGCCTTGGCCCCTGATTTCACCAGCCTCTCGTGGCTGCGACCGTTGTCCGTGCTGGGTGCGGCCGTCTTCACCCCACAGGTGGCCGCCACGCTTTCGCTGATGGTGAGTGCGGAAGAACGAGCCACGGCGGTGACCAGCGCCTTCGTGGGATGGTCATTGGCCTCGGTGCTGGGCATGCCAGTGGGCAACCTGCTGGCCGATGGGCTGAGTTGGCGCGCCAGCTTTGCCGGGGTGGGCGTCCTGGGCCTGTTGGCGGCCTTCACGGCCTGGCGGGTCTTCCCAGCGGGGCTGCAGGTGATGCCGCTTTCGCTGCGCTCATGGGGCGAAGTGCTGGGGACCGCGCGCCTGCGCTGGGTTCTGTTGGCCACGATGGCCTGGTGTGCCGGTCACTTCACCGTGGTGGGCTACATCACGGCAGCCCTGCGGGAGGGGCTGGTGGCCACGCCGGCGGTGCAAGCCATGCTGATGGTGCTGATGGGTGTGACCGGCCTGGCGGGCAACATCGTGCTGTCGCGCTCTGTGGCACGGATCGGCGCCGACCGCGGCGCACGCGTCTCGTTGGCACTTGTATTCACCGGTCTGGCGATGTGGACGGTGGCGTTCTCATGGTTTGCAAGCCTTTGGGCGGTGGCACTGGCCATGCTGGTGTGGGGCTTGGGCATGTTCGCCTTCAATTCATCGCAGCAGGCGCGCCTGGCGCAATCGGCACCGGCCCTGGCGTCTGCATCCATCGCACTGAACTCCTCCAGCCTTTACGCAGGGCAAGCCCTGGGGGCCGCACTGGGCGCGGCGCTGGTGGCGGCAAACGGCTACGACACGCTGGGGCCTACGGCGCTGGCTGTGGTGGGCATGGCCATCTGCTGTTCGCTGCTGGCCGACAGGAGCCGCTCCAAGGTGTAGAGCGCCAGCGAGGGCTCGGGCTGGTGTTGCCGATCGGAAACGGTGGCGGGAACGGGCTCCCGCAACACTGCACGCCAACGGGCGACAAGGGCCAAGGAAGACTGGGCGAACTGCTCGTCTGAAAGCGGTCGCCTTGGCGACCGCGGCTGGTGTTCGCAGCGGGTGGTGTGCATGTTGATGTGATCCATCGTTTCGGCTGGCCTGCGGCGCGCGCAAGCTACGGCAAAGCCCGCCAGTTCAATGGCGCAGACTGTGCGCCCCATGCGCCCAGGGACGATTGAGCTGCGTCAGTTCGTGCGACAGCCTTGAGTCGAAGGCCGACGATGCCACCACCGCCGTGGCTCAAACCGCCAGCAGCACCGGAAGAAACGCCAAACACGCCAGACAGGCGTGCACCACCAGTCGGTCGGGGTCGGTGTAAAAAGATTGCAGCTTCTTCATGTGGGCTCCAAGTGTGTGAAGCCAGATTAGGTGAGTGCAGGCTCAAATCGTGAGCCACCCATCGGCACGGGGTGGCGCTGGCCAGTTGGTGGTTGACGAAGGCGCAAGCCCAGTTGACTGCACATGCCAATGCGCGCGCCGATGCGCAGGTCTGAGGGTCGAATGCGTACGATCAAACCGTCGAGCTCGGCTAAGCGGCCGCAGGATTAGGTACTGGCAGGCGGCAGGTACTTCAGGATAGCGTTGGCCTGGGCGTCGGTCAGCGGCACGGACTCTTGGTCCAACAGCATAAAAAGGGGTCTGAGCTCGTTGACGTCGGGGGCCTTGTCGGGGTTGCGCTCCCACTCCGTGGCCAGTGGTTCCGCGGCTTCGTCCAGGCACACTGTGTATTCGTAAATCACCCTGAAACCCACATCGCCTCCTCCCATTCAGGCGGCGTTGAAGGCGGTGAGCCGAGCGGGTAAGCGGCTGTTGCAGATGCTTCTGGCTTACTTCACCTGGTCGATCAGGTCATTGGGCGGCTGAGGTGCACGTCAGGATCGAGTACTGACGTTCGGAGGTCTGGTTCTGGCGGCCCAAAAGGGACTGTATGAATAACTCGCTCAGTTTTCTGACCCCCTTCTTTTGGTGAGGATGGGGATTCGAACTTCGTTGCACCACCGAGGCAAACTGTTCAATCATCAGGCAATCGATAACTTCTTAACGGAGTCGTGCATGCGTCACATCTACCGCCTCATCGTTCTGGGCGCCCTGGCTCAATGGGCCCCCAGTGCCGCTCTCAGTCAGGAGGTGATCCAAGTAGCACGCCAAGATAAGGTGGTCGTGTCTATGACTGCCTACGGCCCAAGGGGCAGGGACTGCCGTGGAGTTGCAATCATTTCACCGGGGGCAGGCGGATCCGAGCATGGCTATCGATATCTTGGCGAAGCCATGTCATCTCTCGGATACTTTGCAGTGGTCATCGGTCACCCTGAGAGTGGTCGAAAAGCCGTGCGCGAGCACGTTCGGGGCAACGGTCTTCGCGAAGGCTTAGCCGAACTAATCACAGAGCCCGAGGCCTACCGCGGACGGTTCATGGACATCGCAGTTTCGCGCCAGTGGACCAAGGGCCGATGCGAAGCGAGCGAGTCCCTCCTAATCGGGCACTCAATGGGTGCGGCGACTGTGATGATGGAGGCAGGTGCGCGAAACAAGATCGGCATCCAAGGAGCCGATGCCTTCAGTGCCTACATCGCACTTTCGCCGCAAGGCGCAGGTTTGATCTTTCCCGACAACGCGTGGTCGGGGATTACCAAACCTGTCTTGCTCCTCACGGGAACCCGAGACAATGAACTGGGTGGCGCTTCTTGGGAAACGCGCACCGAGCCCTTCACGAACATGCCTAAGGGATGCAAGTGGCTGGCAGTTCTCGAAGGGGCCAGTCATCTGAATTTCGCTGGTAATGGGATGTCGCGCAAGACCGAAGCGCTGACCTCCCAGACCATTGGCGCCTTCCTCAACGGGCTCCATCGGGGTGACTGTAGTTCCGCAGCGCGATTACACGGTGTGGAACTCACAACAAAGTGAGCATCACCAACCTGGCGAAGCAGGTCGGGGAAGCCCGACCAGTAAGCCAAATTCGAATCCCCACCGCTGCCAAACCGCATGAACAAGCCTAGAACAGCGCCCTAGCCAGTAACGCAATCGAAAGCCCTCCGATCGCTAGCACCGTGCCGATTGCGCCATAGAACCGGCCGATGGAGCGGCCGGCCGTCTTCGATAACCCATAGGCATGCGCGATCCTGGACATAACCAGGAGGATTCCAAACGTGTGTATGTAGATGTGGTCTGCGCCAGAGTGCTCGAACAGAAAAAGCAGGATCAAAGCTATCGGCACCGACTCAATAAAGTTGCCGTGGGCACGTATTCGACGCTCGAGATCAGCGTCGCCACCAGAGCCGAGTCCGATCTTGGTGACCAGCCGCCGCTGACTGATGCGCAGGTACAGAAGCACCAGTAAAACGCCGCACAAACCAGCGTAAATTCCTGTGTTCATGTGGAACTCCTCTTCAAGGCGAATGACCACGGTCCATAATCAGAATCGTCGCTGGTTATGGTATCGCCCATCGCTTATTCGAGCAGACGCCACAGCGTGCGCGATGCCTGCGACCTAAAGGCGCAGAGCCGAACTCTTCGATGCAAGCCAAGGGCGGCTTTCTATGCGGCGAAGACCACAAATCGTTTTGAGCGCACTGAAGGAAGATCCGCCGGTGGCCGCAGGGCACCAATTACTCTCGGCGGCAAGATCCAGTAGGAGTTCGAATCTCCATCGCAGCCAAGCCGCATGGATGCTAGGTTCCCGCAAAAGCTCCTGACTTTTTCGGCAACGTACGGCGACGAGAGAGTTTCGAAATCGGCGTAAGTCGTTGTTCTTGTTGAGTTTTTTGAACTCGCTCAGTCAGGAGGTCCAGAGAAAGCTGCAGAAAGCAACTTGGCGGCCCAGCAGCCATCACAGCACTAACTTGCTCAACTGCTGAGGGGGCCGATTTTGGTGGCTGCGGGGATACAAACCAGTATTCCCACCCACTCCACCGCTTCATCAAAATTTACGAATAAGGCACATTCGATACAGGTTGGAAACTTAGACTTCAAAGCATGAAGTGCATTTTCCGCATAAGCCTTATCCTCGCGACGCTCCTCATCGCGGCTTGCGGAGGCGGCTCGGCCTCTGCACCGGCACCGCCGGTGTCCACCAATCCGCCATCAACGCCAAGCGGTCCCTACCCCGCCGGCTTGAGCGACCAGAGCATCACCGTCGGCAACACGGTGCGGCAGTTCCGGGTACATGTTCCTGCCAACCTGCAGGGGGCGCCATCAGCGGTGGTTGTTGTCCTGCATGGTGGTGGCGGCGCGGGCTTGGATGTGGCCAACACGGGTGCCCATCCCCTGTCGGTGTTTCGCTCCGTGGCCGACCGCGAAGGCTTCGTGGTGGTCTACCCGGGCGGCCTTCCTGCATTGGATGGCGAGACCGGTTGGGACGACTGCCGATCCGACAACCGCGTGGCCAGTGGGGCCGATGACGTGGGGTTCCTGGCTGCCTTGATCGATCGCGTCCGCGGGCAATATGGCCTGAGCAACCGGCAGATGTTCATGGCCGGCGGCTCCAACGGCGCCATGATGACGCATGCCTTTGCCATCTCGCGCGCAGGGCTCCTCGGCGCAGCCGCCACTTCCTCCGGAAGCCTCGCCGCCAAGCCCAAGCTGGGCCTTTGCGCCATGGGGCCCGAAGCGCCACTGCCGATGATGATCGTGCACGGCACGGCCGACACGCAGATGCCCTATCGTGGCGGATGTGTGGCCA
>JBEAWD010000098.1:0-9219 GCA_041160585.1 Pseudomonadota bacterium
ACCCCATACAGCAGCGCCACGTCTGGCACGTTACGCGCGAACAGTCCCACCGTGTCGAAGCTCGGCGACTGAACCAACATCCCGGTGCGATCGATGGAGGCACGTGTGGGCTTGAAGCTCACCACGCCGCAGTAGGCGCCGGGCCGAATCGTGGAACCATTGGTTTGCGATCCGAGGGCCAGAGGCACCATGCCGCAGGCCACAGCCGCGGCTGAGCCGCTGGAAGAACCGCCCGGCGTATGGGCGAGTCGATGTGGGTTTCGGGTCTTGCCGGGTGCGTAGGTGGCCAGTTCCGTGGTCACCGTCTTGCCCATGATCACCGCCCCCGCTTCACGCAATCGTGTCACCAGGGCCGCATCTCGCGAAGGACGCCGCCCTGCATGCAACACGGTACCGTTCTCGGTCGGCAGCTCGGCTGTGTCGATGATGTCCTTCAGGCCCACGGCCACACCCAAGAGGCACAGCCGTTGGCCGGCGGCGCGACGTGCGTCGCAGGCCCGAGCCTGCTGCAGCGCCAGGGTCTCGTCCAGATGGGCCCATGCGGCGACATCAGGTTCCAAGCGCTGCACCGTCTGCAACAGGCTCAGCACATGAGCCTCGGCGGTCAGCGCACCGAGGTCCATCTGTCGAAGGACCTCGGTGGCGCCTAGGGCTCTCACCGGTACAGCACCTGCGGCAGCCACATGCCGATGGCCGGGAAGTTGTACAGCAGCACGATGGCCACTACCTGGATGCCCATGAAGGGCAGCATGCCGGCAAAGATCTGATTGAGCGTGACATGCGGCGGACTGACGCCCTTCAGGTAGAACGCCGCCATCGCCACCGGTGGCGACAGGAAGGCGGTCTGAAGGTTCAAGGCCACCAACAGGCCGAAGAAGAGTGGATCGACCCCGAAGTTATCGAGCAAGGGGATGAAGATGGGCATGAAGATCACGATGATCTCGGTCCACTCCAGCGGCCAGCCCAGGATGAAGATGATCACCTGGCTCAGGATCAGGAACTCGGTCTTGGTCAGGTTCATCGACATGACCCACTTCTCGACCAGTTCCTGCCCACCCAACAAGGCGAAGGCCGCCGAGAAGATGGCGCTGCCCACGAACAGCCAGCACACCATGGCGCTGGTCTTGGCGGTCAGGAAGACCGACTCCTTGACCACCGACAAGGTGAGCTGCTTGTAGGCGGCTGCGAGCACGAAGCCGCCGAAGGCACCCACCGCCGCTGCCTCAGTGGGTGTGGCCAAACCGAACACGATCGAGCCCAACACGGACAGGATCAGCACTACCAGAGGGAAGAAGCTGGACAGGAGCATCTTGAACACTTCCAGCCGTTGGAAGCTCATGATGCCGTAGAAGGCCACCAGCGCCACCGCGCCGATGCCCAGGCCGATCCAGAAGCTCATGCTGGCCGGGCGACGCTCGGGCTCAGGCATGGCGCCAGATGAGCCGCCACCCGATGACGTGGCAGATGAAGGTGCACCCACGGCGGCGCCTGGTGGCTCCTGAACACCACCGGCTGCAGGCGGCTCCTTTACGCCGGCTGCGCCGGGCGGCTCTTGCACGCCGCCGGCGGCGCCTGGCGGCTCCTGGACACCGGCACTTTGGGCCCCGGGGGGCTCGGCCAGACCACTGCGAGCGGCCGGCGGTTCCGCCAAGCCACCGCCACTGCTGGGCGGCTCGGCCAGACCGCCACCGGCTGACGGGGGCTCAGCCAAGCCGCCGGCCGAACCCGAGGGCGACTCCAGGCTCATCATGCCGCCGCTGGAATCCATGCCGGCGGGCATGCCATCCACCTCCAGCGGCGCGGTGGCCACGCGCCACGACATGAACGCAATGAAGGCAAACAGCAGGGCCGGCAGCAGCGTGATGAACAGCTCCTTCAGGATGTAGCCAGCGGGCACGTTCACGTTGCGGCTACCCTTGAGCGCTTTGATCAAAGCCGGCAGGGCACGGTTGGACACCGCATCGGAAATCTGTTGCGTGAGCGGGGGCAGCGGAACGAAGCGCGCCTGTTCCGACAGCGGCGGGGCCATTTCCGGCTTGAGCTTGGCCACGATGATCACGTAGACGATGTAGAGGCCCGCCAGCATGATGCCGGGGAAGAAGGCTCCTGCATACAACTGCACCACCGACACGCCGGCTGTGGCGCCGTAGACGATCAACATCACCGAGGGCGGGATCAGGATGCCCAGGCAGCCACCGGCCGTGATGGCACCGGCCGACAGGCGAACGTCGTAGCCGCCCTTGAGCATCTGTGGCAGCGCCAGCAGGCCCATCAGGGTGACCACCGCCCCCACGATGCCGGTGGCCGTGGCGAACACCGCGCAGGTGAACAGCGTGGCCACGGCCAGCGAACCGGGCACGCGGGCCAGTGCCAGGTGCAAGGACCTGAAGAGTTTCTCGATCAGGTTGGCGCGCTCGACCAGATAACCCATGAACACGAACAACGGGATGGAAATGAGCACGTCGTTGCTCATCACCTTGAACGCCGACTGCACCATGAGGTCCAGCGTCTTGGTCGTGTTCTCCTCGTAGGCCAGCCACGTGAAGATCATGCCCATGCCCATCAGGGTGAAGGCGGTGGGGAAGCCCATCATGATGGCCACCACCACCAGGGCCAACATCATCAGCCCTAGGTGGCCATTGGTGATCTTGTCGGCCGAAATCAGCATGACGCCGGTGCCGGCGATGATCAGCCCCATGATGATGAGGCCGAACCAGAGTTCTTTCTTGATTTTCATGATTGGCCTCCCGCCTTGGAGCCTTGCGGGGCCGCGTACTGGTTCAGGCCGGCAACATCGTCATCCTTGACCGACACCATCTGCTTGAGCTTGTCCACGTCCACTTCCTCGACATCCCGCTCGCGCGAGGGCCACTCGCCGGTCTGCAGGCACTGGATACAGCGGACGATTTCGACGAACCCCTGCAGCAGCAGCATGAAGCCGGAGATGGGGATCACGAATTTGAAGGGGTAAAGGGGCAACGGCGTGGCCGAGAAGGTCTTCTCTCGGATGGCCAGGGCCTCGTTGGCGTACTGCCAGCCCGCATAGGTCAGGGCCACCACGCCTGGCAGGAAGAAGATGATGTAGAGCACCAGGTCGATCGTGGCCTGCGTGCGCGGCTCAAAGAAGCCATAGAGCACGTCGCCGCGCACATGGCCGTTCTTGCTCAGGGTGTAGGCGCCGGCCATCATGAACAGGGTGCCGTAAAGCATGATCTGCACATTCAGGTTCCAGTCATGCGGGGCATTGAGCACGTAGCGGCTGAAGACCTCGTAGGTGATCAGAAAGGTCAGGATGACGACGGTCCAGGCAAAGAACTGCCCGAGCCACGTAGACAGCCGGTCTACTGCCAGCAGGAGGTTTTTCATTCGAGGTTTTCTGTCGCGGTCACGCGGTCCGCATCGGATCCGCTTTAGGAAAAAAGGCCACCGACCGCAGTCGGTGGCCCTTTGGAGCCCGGAGGACCACAGGGGTCCTCACCGAACTCAGCCCCGGCGGGCCGGTGCGCGGAAGTAGTGGTTCCACGCCATCTTGAAGTCAACCAGATAGTCGTTTTGCCAGGCGCCTGCGCGCTCGGCAAAGGCCCTCTGGCTGTCCAGGATCCTCTTGAACATCGCGTTCTCGCCGCCCTTCTTCTCCATGATCTTGTCCCAGGAAGCAAGCTGGGCGCGCAACACGGCATCGGGGGTCTTGTAGAACTTCACCCCCTGCTTCTTGAGCTCGATGTAGTCCTGGCTGTTGCGCTGGATGGCCTTCCAGGACATGTCGGCGCTGGCCGCCTGCACCGCGTAGTCGATGATGGACTTCAGTTCGCCCGGCAGGCCGTCGTACTTGCCCTTGTTGAACAGGATCTCGAACTGCTCGGTCGACTGGTGGAAGGACTGCAGCATGCAGTTCTTCACCACGTCAGGGAAGCCCAGCAGGCGGTCAGAGCTGGCGTTGTTGAACTCGGCACCGTCGATCAGGCCGCGGTCCAGGGCCGGAACGATTTCACCGCCAGGCAGCGGGTTCACTGCAGCGCCCATGTCGGTGTACATGTCGACGGCCAGGCCCACGGTGCGGAACTTGGTGCCCTTGATGTCGTCCACCTTGGCGATGGGCTTCTTGAACCAGCCGAACGGCTGGGTGGGCATCGGGCCATACAGGAAGGACACCACTTCCAGGTTCAGCGACTTGTAGATTTCGTCCAGCAGGGCCTTGCCACCGCCGTAGTAGTGCCAGGACAGCAGCATGTTGGGGTCCATGCCAAAGCCCGGGCCCGAACCCCACAGGGCCAGGGCCGAGTTCTTGCCGTAGTGGTAGGCCACCACGCCATGGCCGCCGTCCAGCGTGCCCTTGGCCACGCCTTCGAGCAGCTGGAAGGCCGGCACGACCGAGCCGGCTGGCAGCACTTCGATGCGCAGACGCGAGCCCGCCATGTCGTTGATCTTCTTGGCGAAGTCGTTGGCGTACTCGTGGAAGATGTCCTTGGCGGGCCAGGTGCTCTGGAAGCGCAGGCTGACGGTCTGCGCGTTGGACACCATCGGTGCGGCCAGTGCACCGGCGGCGACGGTGCCGGTGGCGGCCTTGGCCAGGAAGCGGCGGCGCTCGGCCGGCTGCTGGGTCTTCTTGCTCTGGTCGGTCATCGAAGTCTCCTGCGAGGTTGAAAACGTGATTGGGTAGAAGGTTTCAAGCGCGCAGAAGGCCTAGGCCACCTGACGCGCGTGTCCTAGACGAACTATGCCGATGCCCGGCACCCCTGTCGTTCGGGATTACCCGTATCCCGTTGAGGATGCAAGGGTTAGGGGGCAAGGTGCAGGCGCATCCAAGCCCTCGCCGTTGCAGGGCTCTACTGCTTGATGGCTTCGACCTGGATCACCAGTTTCACCGCGTCGGGGATGGCCGGAATCGCGTAACCCATGCCCCATTGGCTGCGCTGGATCGTGGTTTCAAAGTCGCCGCCACAGACTTCGCGCTTGAGGCGGGGATGGTCGAAGCAGTTGAATCGCACGGCCTTGAGGGTCACGGGCTGGGTCTTGCCCAGGAGCGTGAGCGTGCCGGCCACTGCCGACACCTTGTCACCATCGAAGCTGAATTTCTCGCCCACGAAGCGTGCGCTCGGGTGGGCTTCGCTGTCGAAGAAGTCCTTGCTCTGCAGGTGTTTATCGAAGGGCGCGGTGCCGGTGTTGATGGACCCGGTTTCGATGCTGATGTCCACCTTGCCCGTTTTGGCGGCGCGGTCGAACTGGATGGTGCCGCTCTTCTTGTCGAATCGACCGCGGTTGGTGCTGGTGCCGAAGTGGACCACTTCAAAGGTGAGGAAGGTGTGCGTCGGGTCGATGGCATAGGCGGCACCTTGGGCCTGGGCGGCACCGGCAGCCACCAGGGCAGCGGTCAGCAGAATGGTCTTCTTCATGGGATTTCCTTGTCGAACGGGGGTTGCGGGATTGGAGATGGGGCAAGGGGATCTCAAAGCGGCGCCACGCCGCTGAGTTGGAGCTTGAATTTCACCTGTACCTCGTCGGCCACCATCGAGGTGTCGGCCCAGGCGCCGTCGCCGATCTTGAACGCCAAGCGCTTGATGGTGAAGGCGCCGGTGGCGGTGGTGCGCAGGCCCGTGCCGCTGCCGGTCTGGGTGAGGGTCACGGGAACGGTCACGTTCTGCGTGGCGCCTTTGATGGTCAGCGCGCCGGTGACCTCGAAGGTGCCCTTGCCGGTGGACTTGATGGCGCGGCTTTGGAACTGGGCCTGCGCAAACTTGGCGGTGTGGAACCAGTCGGCCTTGGCCACCTCGGCATCGACGTCGGCTGCGCCCAGGGTGGCGCTGGCCATCTCGATGGTGAAGCCCACCTTGCCTGCCTCGGGCTTCTTGGGGTCGAACTGAAGGGTGGCATTCCATTTGCGGAACTGTCCGTCCACGGGCACGCCCATCTGGCGGCTGGTGAAGGCGATCTCGCTGCCCGAAGGGATCACCTGCTGGGCCTGAACGGGGGCCACCAAGGCCAGCATGGATAGGACCCTCAGCGCTCGCGCGGCGGGCGCGCCCAAGGGTGAATGTGTGTGCCTTGGCATCGGTGAATTGGTCATGCTTGTCGGCTCCAGGACATGCGGCGGATCAAGCCGTCGCGGTCAACGAGATGGTGCTTGAGTGCGCCCAGCACGTGCACCACCACCACCGCGGCCAGCAGGTAGGCCAGCTGGGCGTGCCAGGGCTTGAGCAGCTCGGCCAGGGCCGGGTCCTTGGGCACGAAGTCGGGAAGGGGCAACAGACCGAACAGCACGATGGGAAACCCAGCGGCTGAACTGTAGGCCCAGCCCATCAGGGGTACGGCGAAGAACAACAGGTACAGCAGCAAGTGAACCACATGGGCCGAGCGCTGTTGCCACAGCGGCATGGGTGCATCGGCCGGCGGGCGGTGCGTCAGGCGCCACAACAGGCGCAGCGCCGATAGGGCGAGGATGATCACCCCGGCCCACTTGTGCCAGTTGTAAAGCTTCAGGCGCTGCGGAGAAAACGGCAGTCCGGTCATGTACAGGCCGACACAGAAACTGGCCACGATGGCCAGGCCCAACAACCAGTGCAGGGCAACGGCGGTTCGGGTGTAGCGCGGCGCAAGCTCAGCGTTCATGGCCACAGTGTGCCCGCCGATGGGCCGCAGCGCCTTCTTCCCGCTTGACCTGACCCTTCAGTTGAATTGAACGCCCCTCAGGCCTCAGCCCTCACGCCAACGGGCCATCAGGCTTTGCCAGCGTGGCCGCACGCGTGCCAGGTGTGCGGCCTTCACATGGCCGTAGCCCCGGATGTCCTGCGGCAACTGAGCGATCTCCACGGCCTGCGCCATGCGCTCGGCGCTCAGCCCCTGCAGCAGCTCCTCCACCGTCTGCCGGTACTCTTGGATCAGGGCCCGCTCGGTGCGGCGCTCCTCGGTGCGCCCGAACACATCGAAGGCGGTACCGCGCAGTCCCTTGAGCCCCGCCAGCACACCGAAGGCTTTGCGCACCCAGGGCCCGAAGGCTCGCTTGATGGGCTCGCCCTTGTCATTGAGCTTGGACAGCCCAGGCGGGGCCAGGTGGTGCACCAGCTTGTAGTCGCCCTCGAATAGTTGTTCGATCCTGGCGGTGAAGCGTGCATCGGTGTGCAGGCGCGCGACTTCGTACTCATCCTTGTAGGCCATGAGCTTGAAGAGGTTTTGCGCCACGGCCGTCGCCAGCCGCGAGCTGCCCAGCGGCGCTTCGGCTGCCTTGACCCGCTCCACGAAGGTGCGGTACTGCTGCGCGTAGGCGGCGTCCTGGTAGTCTGTGAGAAACGCCTCGCGCTTGTGCACCACCTCGTCCAGCGAAGGTTGGCGCACCACTTGAATCACCTGCCGGGCTTGGTACAAGGCGCGAACCTCTTCCAGGTTGTACGCGCAGCGGCGGCCCCATTCGAAGGCCGCCTTGTTCTTGTCGACCTGCACGCCATTGAGTTCCATGGCGCGCAAGAGCGCGGCACGCGACAGCGGCACCCGGCCCATTTGCCAAGCGTATCCCAGCATCAAGGGGTTGGTGTACAGGCTGTCGCCCACGAGATGGGTGGCCACCTCCTCTGCATCGAACAGGCCCAGAGCGCTGCGGCCCACGGCACGCTCCAGGGCTGCCTCGCAGCCGCCTTCGGGGAACTGCCAGTTGGGGTTCTTGACGAAGGCTGCCGTCGGCGTGTCGTGGGTGTTCAGGGCCACGAAGGTCCGGCCCTCATGCATGACCGACAGCGTTGCCTTGCTGGCAGCCACGATGCTGTCGCACCCGATGACCAGATCGGCCTTGGCGGTGTCGACCTTGGTGGTGTGCAGGTCGGCGGGGTTCTGCGCGATCTGCACATGGCTCCAGGTGGCGCCGCCCTTCTGGGCCAGGCCGGCCGAGTCCTGCGTGACCACACCCTGGCCTTCCAGATGCGCGGCCATGCCCAGCAGTTGCCCGATGGTGATCACGCCGGTGCCGCCCACGCCGCCCACGACGATCCCCCAGGCTTGCCGCGCCACCGGCACCACCGGCTCGGGTAGGGCGGGCAGGCTGAAGGGGTCTACGGTGCGGTCCTCCTTCTTGGGCTTGCGCAGCTGGCCGCCTTCGACCGTCACAAAGCTGGGGCAAAAGCCCTTGGTGCAGGAGTAGTCCTTGTTGCAGGTGTTCTGGTTGATACGGCGCTTGCGCCCGAACTCGGTTTCCACCGGCTCGACCGACAGGCAGTTGCTCTGCACGCTGCAGTCGCCACAGCCTTCGCACACCAGTTCGTTGATGACCACGCGCTTGGCCGGGTCCACCAGGGTGCCGCGCTTGCGGCGGCGGCGTTTCTCGGTGGCACAGGTCTGGTCGTAGATGATGGCGGTGCAGCCCTTGATCTCGCGGAACTCGCGCTGCAGGCGGTCCAGCTCGTCGCGGTGGTGCACGGTGACGCCGGGCTCGAGTTGAACGCCCACGTACTTCGCAGGCTCGTCGGTGACGATGACCAGCTTCTTCACACCCTCGCTGGTCAGGCTCTTCTGAATCTGCAGCACGCTGTGGCCGCCCGGGGTCTCGCCCACCGGCTGTCCGCCCGTCATGGCCACGGCATCGTTGTAGAGCACCTTGTAGGTGATGTTCACGCCCGCCGCGATGCTTTGGCGGATGGCCAGCAGGCCGCTGTGGAAGTAGGTGCCGTCACCCAGGTTGGCAAACACATGCGCATCGGTCGTGAAGGGCGCCTGGCCGACCCAGGCCACGCCTTCGCCGCCCATCTGGCTGAAGGTGCTGGTGCTGCGGTCCATCCAAATGGACATGAAGTGGCAACCGATGCCCGCCAGCGCACGTGAGCCCTCGGGTACGCGGGTGCTGGTGTTGTGGGGACAGCCGCTGCAGAACCAGGGTTGACGCTCGCCGGTGCTCTTGACGTCGATGGCGGCCATCTCCCGCTCTTTGGCCTCGATCACGCGCAGGCGTTGGTCCATGCGCTGGGCGATCTCGCCGCCTTCGGGCGCCATCCCTCGCCGCTTCAGGCGCTTGGCGATGGCCTTGGCAATGATGGCGGGCGTGAGGTCGGCGCTGGCACGCAACAGCCAGTTGCTGCTGGGGTTGGGCTGGCTCCACTCGCCGCCGGTGTGGTCACCCTCGGGTTCATCGAACTTGCCCAACACGTCGGGGCGTACGTCGGAGCGCCAGTTGTAGAGCTCTTCCTTGAGTTGGTACTCGATGATCTGGCGCTTTTCCTCGACCACCAGGATCTCCTGCAG
>JBEAWD010000134.1:0-4771 GCA_041160585.1 Pseudomonadota bacterium
TCGCGGTCGCGCAGGCGGGCAAAGGCCAGGCGACGGTTGGCCACCGTGGGCGTGCGGCCCAGGGTGATCAGGGGCTCGACCACACGGCGCAGTTCCTTGGCCTTGGGGACCGTGGTCTTGATCGCCTCGTGGCGCAGCAGGGAGACGCACATGTTGCGCAGCATCGCCAGGCGATGTTCGCTGGTGCGGTTGAGTTTGCGGAGTCCGTGTCCGTGACGCATGGTGCTTTCCTTTCCTTATTGAACCCCGGCCGTATCAGGTACCGGGGGGTGCAGTCCATCGACTGTTGTTGCCGAGAGACCAATGGGCGCCAGGCCGCCCCAAGCCCTTTGGTCACCCTCTCGGAGGGTGGCCGGTGTACTCACCGGCCGGGAGTTGCGATTCTTCACCCTCGCACGGGTGGCCGGTGTACTCACCGGCCGGGTGCTGACATTTCAGCGTTTGTCGAGGCCTTGCGGGGGCCAGTTTTCCAGGCGGGCGCCCAGCGTAAGCCCACGCGAAGCCAACACTTCCTTGATTTCGTTGAGGGACTTGCGGCCCAAATTCGGCGTCTTGAGCAGCTCGGTCTCGGTGCGCTGGATCAGGTCGCCGATGTAGTAGATGTTCTCGGCCTTCAGGCAGTTGGCCGAACGCACGGTGAGCTCGAGCTCGTCCACGGGGCGCAGCAGGATCGGGTCGAAGTTCGCGCCCGAACGGGGTGCTGGCTCGGTGAAGGAAGCGATGTCGCTGCCCTCCAGCTGTGCGAACACGGCCAGCTGCTCCACCAGGATCTTGGCCGAAGCGCGGATGGCCTCCTCGGGGCTGATGGCGCCGTTGGTTTCGATCTGCATGACCAGCTTGTCGAGGTCGGTGCGCTGCTCCACACGGGCGTTCTCCACCGCATAGCTCACGCGCTTGACGGGCGAGAACGAGGCGTCCAGCACGATACGGCCAATGCTCTTGGTCGGCTCGTCGGCGTGGCGACGCAGGTTGCCCGGCACATAGCCACGGCCCTTTTCAACCTTGATCTGCATGTCCAACTTGCCGCCGGCGGCCAGGTTGGCGATCACGTGGTCGGGGTTGATGATTTCCACGTCGTGCGGGGTCTGGATGTCGGCAGCGGTCACGGGACCCTCGCCATCCTTGCGCAGCACCAGCGTGACTTCATCACGGTTGTGCAGGCGGAACACCACGCCCTTGAGGTTGAGCATGATGTGCACGACGTCTTCCTGTACACCATCGATGGTGGAGTACTCGTGCAGCACGCCGGCAATGGTCACTTCGGTGGGCGCATAGCCCACCATCGAGCTCAGCAGCACGCGGCGAAGCGCGTTGCCCAGCGTATGCCCGTAGCCCCGCTCGAAGGGCTCGAGCGTCACCTCGGCACGGTTCGCACCCAGGGGTTCAACATTGATGGCTTTGGGCTTCAGGAGATTCGTTTGCATTGATTAGGGTTCCTTCTCAATACCCTCGGCTCGTTACACCGATAAGGCTGATGTGGACCAGCCGGACAAGAACTTTCCCGTGACGCGCCCGGCATCCGCCACGGTCACCGACCCACCACCGCCCGCAGCGGCGCCGCCGGGCAGATGGCCAGTTCGGTGGAGATCAGCGCGAGTACAACTCGACGATCAGCGACTCATTGATCTCAGAGCCGAATTCGTCGCGGTCGGGCGTCTTCTTGAAGACACCTTCCATCTTGCCGGCGTCGACCTGAACCCAGGCGGGCAAGCCGCTGGACTCGGCCAGCTTCAGGGATTCCTGAATGCGCAGCTGCTTCTTGGCCTTCTCGCGAACGGCCACGGTGTCGCCGACCTTCACCAGGTAGGAGGCGATGTTCACCACTTCACCATTGACGGTGATGCCCTTGTGAGACACGAGCTGGCGCGCTTCAGCGCGGGTGGAGCCAAAGCCCATGCGATAGACAACGTTGTCCAGGCGCGACTCCAGCAGGGTCAGCAGGTTGACGCCGGTGGAGCCCTTGCGGCGCTCAGCCTCGGCGAAGTAGCGGCGGAACTGGCGCTCCAGCACGCCGTACATGCGCTTGACCTTCTGCTTTTCGCGCAGCTGCACACCGAAATCCGACGTGCGCTGACCGCTGGTGCGGCCATGCTGGCCCGGCTTGGATTCCAGCTTGATCTTGTCGGCGATGGCGCGACGGCTGCTCTTGAGGAACAGGTCGGTGCCTTCGCGGCGGGAGAGTTTGCCCTTGGGGCCGAGGTAACGTGCCACTTTGAGTGTCCTTGTTCAATCTGACGCAAGCCGATGGGTAGCCGAGGCTGCCGCGGGCGTTGCGCGAGTCTGGCCGGTGTTGTTTTGTGGGCTCAGACGGTGGGCTTCAACGAAAACGCCTGCCGCGGCTTTACAACCGCAGCAGGCCAGGGGAACTGAGTATTCTATTAGATCCGGCGACGCTTCTGCGGGCGGCAACCGTTGTGCGGCACCGGCGTCACGTCGGAGATCGAGTTGATGCGGATGCCCAAGGATGCCAGAGCGCGCACCGAAGACTCACGACCCGGGCCGGGGCCCTTGATCCTGACGTCCAGGTTCTTGATGCCCTGTTCCTGAGCAGCACGGCCGGCCACTTCGGCCGCGACCTGGGCGGCAAAGGGCGTGCTCTTGCGCGAACCCTTGAAGCCTTGGCCACCGGAGGAGGCCCAGGACAGTGCGCCGCCCTGACGGTCGGTGATCGTGATGATGGTGTTGTTGAACGACGCATGCACGTGCGCGATGCCGTCCGCCACATTCTTGCGGACCTTCTTGCTGACGCGACGTGCAGCGGAGTTGTTCGGTGCCTTGGCCATAAGTTCTTACTCGCTATGAGGTGCGTGGTGATCGGTGCCGGTGGAGCGCCGGGTCACTTCTTGATCGCGGCGGCCGACTTCTTCGGCCCCTTGCGGGTGCGCGCATTGGTCTTGGTGCGCTGACCGCGAACGGGCAGACCACGACGGTGGCGCATGCCGCGGTAGCAGCCGATGTCCATCAGGCGCTTGATGTTGATTGACATCTCGCGACGCAGGTCGCCTTCGATCGTCATCGCATTGATCTGCTCGCGGATCTTTTCCAGATCGGCGTCGTTCAGATCCTTGATCTTCTTCGTCCAGGGCACGCCGGCCGCGTCGCAGATCTTCTGCGCGGTGCGGCGACCAATGCCATAGATCGAGGTCAGTCCGATCTCAGCGTGCTTGTGCGGAGGGATGTTGATACCAGCAATACGTGCCATGTTGATTCCTCAGTTCTGGTCTGCCGTGGCGAATCAGCCCTGGCGCTGCTTGTGGCGGGGGTCGGTGCAGATCACACGCACCACGCCGTGGCGACGGATGATCTTGCAATTACGGCACATCTTCTTGACGGAAGCGGCTACTTTCATGGTCTTCTCCTTGACCTTTCCTATGTGGACGCTGGGCGTTCCGGTTACTTGGCGCGGAACACGATGCGCGCCCGACTCAAATCATATGGGGTGAGTTCCACGGTGACCTTGTCACCCGGCAGGATTCGGATGTAGTGCATCCGCATCTTGCCGGAGATATGGCCAAGAACCACATGTCCGTTTTCCAACTTCACGCGGAAGGTGGCGTTCGGGAGGTTCTCGAGGATCTCACCCTGCATCTGGATGACGTCGTCCTTGGCCATCTTCTGCTCATTAGCTGGCTTTGAAGTTGGCTTTCTTGAGCAACGACTCGTACTGCTGACTCATCACATAACTCTGTACCTGGGACCAGAAGTCCATCGTCACGACCACGATGATCAACAGCGACGTTCCACCGAAATAGAACGGCACGTTGTACTTCAGCACCAGAAATTCAGGCAACAGGCACACCGCGGTGATATAGACCGCCCCCACCAGGGTCAAGCGGGCCAGGATCTTGTCGATGTACTTGGCGGTTTGGTCACCCGGACGAATGCCCGGCACCAGCGCGCCACTTTTCTTCAGGTTCTCGGCGGTCTCACGGCTGTTGAACACCAGCGCCGTGTAGAAGAAGCAGAAGAACACGATCATCGCGGCATACAGCATCACGTAGACCGGCTGACCCGGCGACAGCGCCGCGGACAAGTCCTTGAGCCAGCGCAGGCTGTCGCCGGTGGCGAACCAGCTCACCACCGTGGTGGGCAGCAGGATGATGGAAGACGCGAAGATGGGCGGGATCACGCCCGACATATTGAGCTTCAAGGGCAGGTGAGACGACTGCCCACCCATGATCTTGTTGCCCACTTGGCGCTTGGCGTAATTCACCAGGATCTTGCGCTGACCGCGCTCGACGAACACCACGCCGTAGGTCACCAAGATGACGATGGCGATGATGAACAGAGCTGCAATGATGCTCATGGCGCCCGTGTTCACCAGTTCGAACAGGCCCCCGATGGCGCCTGGCAGGCCTGCGGCGATACCCGCAAAGATCAGGATCGAAATGCCGTTGCCGAGGCCGCGCTCGGTGATTTGCTCACCCAGCCACATCAGGAACATGGTGCCGGCCACGAGGCTGACGACGGCGGTCACGCGAAAGCCCATGCCAGGGTTGATCACCAGGCCGGCCGTGCCTTCGATGGCCAAGGCGATGCCCAGGGACTGGAAAATGGCCAGGGCCAACGTGCCGTAGCGCGTGTACTGCGTGATCTTGCGACGACCGGCCTCGCCTTCCTTCTTCAGCGCTTCCAGCGTGGGCACCACGTAGGTCATCAGCTGCATGATGATCGATGCAGAGATGTAGGGCATGATGCCCAAGGCGAAGACGGTGAAGCGCGACAGGGCACCACCCGAGAACATGTTGAACAGGTTCAGGATGCCGCCGCT
>JBEAWD010000137.1:0-10392 GCA_041160585.1 Pseudomonadota bacterium
CCATGGTCCTGCGTGTCCACATGCAGGCGGGGCACATCGGCCGGCGCGGCCGGCTGGGCCAGCAGACGGCTGAAATCCAAGCCCTTGGCCTTCCAATGGTCGATGCCCTTCTTCATGTCCAGCAGGTCCGCACGGCCGATCAGATCGTCGAAGCGGCGGATACCCAGCTGCGCCATGATCTGGCGGGCTTCCTCGGCCACGAAGAAGAAGTAGTTCACCACGTGCTCGGGCTTGCCACTGAACTTCTGGCGCAGCACCGGATCCTGTGTGGCCACCCCCACCGGGCAGGTGTTCAGGTGGCACTTGCGCATCATGATGCAGCCTTCGACCACCAGGGGCGCCGTGGCAAAACCGAATTCATCGGCCCCCAAGAGCGCACCGATCACCACGTCGCGGCCGGTCTTCATCTGGCCATCAGCCTGCACGCGGATGCGGCCGCGCAGACGGTTGAGCACCAGCGTCTGCTGCGTCTCGGCCAGGCCCAATTCCCAGGGCGTGCCCGCATGCTTGATGGACGACCAAGGCGAAGCGCCCGTACCGCCGTCATGGCCGGCGATCACCACATGGTCGGCCTTGCACTTGGCCACACCGGCGGCAATCGTGCCCACACCCACTTCACTCACCAGCTTCACGCTGATGTCGGCGCGCGGGTTGGCGTTCTTCAGGTCGTGGATGAGCTGCGCCAGGTCTTCAATCGAATAGATGTCGTGGTGCGGCGGCGGGCTGATCAGGCCCACGCCCGGCACCGAGTAGCGCAGGAAGCCGATGTAGTCGGACACCTTGCCGCCGGGCAGTTGGCCGCCCTCGCCGGGCTTGGCACCCTGGGCCATCTTGATCTGGATCTGGTCCGCGCTGGCCAGGTACTCGGTGGTCACGCCAAAGCGGCCCGAGGCCACCTGCTTGATCTTGGAGCGCAGGCTGTCGCCTTCCTTCATTTCGTAGTCGGTCTCGACCACACCCTTGCCCACCACGTCCGACACCTTGGTGCCGGCGGTGATCTTGATGCCCTTGAGCTCGTTGCGGTAGCGGGCCGGGTCTTCACCGCCCTCGCCCGTGTTGCTCTTGCCGCCGATGCGGTTCATGGCCAAGGCCAGCGTGGAGTGCGCCTCGGTGGAGATCGAGCCCAGCGACATCGCCCCGGTGGCGAATCGCTTGACGATCTCGGCCGCGGGCTCCACTTCGTCCAGCGCAATGGCTTTCGAAGGATCCACCTTGAACTCGAACAGGCCGCGCAGCGTCATATGGCGGCGGCTCTGGTCGTTGATGATCTGAGCGTATTCCTTGTAGGTCTCGAACTTGCCCGCACGCGTGCTGTGCTGCAGCTTGGCGATCGCATCCGGCGTCCACATGTGCTCCTCACC
Source organism: Pseudomonadota bacterium (assembly GCA_041160585.1). Lineage (GTDB taxonomy): Bacteria > Pseudomonadota > Gammaproteobacteria > Burkholderiales > Burkholderiaceae_C > RFTU01. The sequence goes on from JBEAWD010000137.1 coordinate 1,362, forward strand.
GCGCACCCGCCAGGCGTACTCGCCACCAGCCTCCAGCATCGATGCCAGCACCGGGTCGTCGCCGTAGGCCGCCTTGTGCATGCGCAAGGCTTCCTCGGCGATCTCGAACACGCCGATGCCGCCCACTTGCGAAGCGGTGCCGCGGAAGTACTTGTCCACCACCGCCTTGTCCAGACCGATGGCCTCGAAGAGTTGCGCGCCGCAGTAGGACATGTAGGTGCTCACGCCCATCTTGGACATGATCTTCGACAAACCCTTGCCGATGGCCTTCACGTAGTTGTAGATGGCCTTGTCGGCCGACAAATCGCCCGGCAGCTCAGCGTGCATCGAGGCCAGGGTTTCCATGGCCAGGTAGGGGTGCACGGCCTCCGCGCCGTAGCCGGCCAGCGTGGCGAAGTGGTGCACCTCGCGCGCGCTGCCAGTTTCCACCACCAGGCCTGCCGTGGTGCGCAGGCCCTCACGCACCAGGTGCTGGTGCACGGCCGACAGCGCCAGCAGGGCGGGAATGGCCACCTGCTCACGGTTTGCGCGGCGGTCGGTGATGATGAGGATGTTGTGGCCACTCTTGAGTGCGTCCACGGCCTCGGCGCACAGCGAGGCCAGCTTGGCTTCCACGCCCTCACGGCCCCAGCCCACGGGGTAGGTGATGTTCAGCTCGTAGCTCTTGAACTTGCCGCCCGTGGCGCGCTCGATGTCACGCAGGCGCGCCATGTCATCGAAGTCCAGCACCGGCTGCGTCACCTCCAGCCGCATCGGCGGGTTCACCGCGTTGATGTCCAGCAGGTTGGGCTTCGGGCCGATGAAGGACACCAGCGACATCACGATGGCCTCGCGGATCGGATCGATCGGCGGGTTGGTCACCTGCGCGAACAACTGCTTGAAGTAGTGGGGCAGCGGCTTGTTGCGGTCACTCAGCACGGCCAGGGGCGAATCGTTGCCCATCGAGCCCGTGCCCTCTTCGCCGGCGGCGGCCATCGGGCTCATCAGGAACTTCAGGTCTTCCTGGGTGTAGCCAAAGGCCTGTTGCCGGTCGAGCAGCGATTCGGTGGATGACGGCACAGCAGCCGAGGGTTGCGGCAGCGACTCCAACTTGATCCGCACGTTCTCGATCCACTGCCGGTAGGGCTTGGCCGAGGCGAACTGGTTCTTCAGTTCCTCGTCGTCGATGATGCGGCCCTGTTCGAAATCGATCAGGAACATCTTGCCGGGCTGCAGGCGCCACTTCTTGACGATCCGGCTTTCCGGAATCGGCAGCACGCCGGACTCCGAACCCATCACCACCAGGTCGTCGTCGGTGACGATGTAGCGGGCCGGGCGCAGGCCATTGCGGTCCAGCGTGGCGCCGATCTGCTTGCCATCGGTGAACACCATGGCCGCCGGGCCATCCCAGGGCTCGATCATGGCCGCGTGGTATTCGTAGAAGGCACGGCGGCGCTCGTCCATGGTGCTGTGCTGTTCCCAGGCCTCGGGGATCATCATCATCGCGGCCTGTGCCAGCGGATAGCCGGACATGCTCAGCAGTTCGAGCGCGTTGTCGAAGGTGGCCGTGTCGGACTGGCCTTCAAAGCTGATCGGATAGAGCTTCTTGAGGTCCTCACCCAGCACCGGCGACTTCATCACGCCTTCGCGGGCGCGCATCCAATTGAAGTTGCCCTTGACGGTGTTGATTTCACCGTTGTGGGCCACCATCCGGTAGGGGTGGGCCAGGGGCCACTCGGGGAAGGTGTTGGTCGAGAAGCGCTGGTGGACCAGGGCCAGGGCCGAGGTGCAGCGCGCGTCCTGCAGATCCAGGTAGTACTCACCCACCTGGTTGGCCAACAGCAGACCCTTGTAGATGACGGTGCGGCAGCTCATGCTGGGCACGTAGTACTCGTGGCTGTGCGTGAGCTTCAGGCGCTGGATGGCCGCCGAAGCCGTCTTGCGGATCACGTAGAGCTTGCGCTCCAGCGCATCGGGGACGATCACATCCGCGCCGCGGCCGATGAAGATCTGGCGGATCACCGGCTCCTTCTCACGCACGGTCGGCGACATGGGCATCTCGCGGTTGACCGGCACGTCGCGCCAGCCCAGCAGCACCTGCCCCTCGGCCTTGACGGCACGCTCGAGTTCCTGCTCGCAGGCCAGGCGAGAGGCGTGTTCCTTGGGCAAGAAGATCATGCCCACACCGTATTCGCCCGGCGGGGGCAACTCCACGCCCTGCTCGGCCATCTCCGCCCGGAAGAGCTCGTCTGGGATCTGGATCAGGATGCCCGCCCCGTCGCCCATCAGGGCGTCGGCACCCACCGCGCCACGGTGGTCCAGGTTCTCCAGGATCTTCAATCCCTGACCGACGATCGAGTGGGCCTTTTGCCCCTTGATGTGCGCCACGAAGCCCACGCCGCAGGCGTCATGCTCGTTCGAAGGGTCATACAGACCCTGTGCGGCCAGTTGCTGCAGCTCAGCGGACGGTCTCATTTTGGCGCTCCATCATTCGGGTAACCCCGAAAGGATACGCCAGCCACAAATTAAAAAAATGGGGTCAGAGTCATTTATTTTGCGAACAAATCCAGATGAAGAATAAATGGGGACAGAGTCAAGGCGCTACCCCTTCTGCGCCGCCGGGTCCTTGCGGGGCCGCCCCCGCGGGCGCGGCTCCAGCGGCCGCGCAGCCGTTTGCGCCTGTGACTGAAGAAACGCCGTCGAACCCAAGGCCCAACCCTTGAGCGCGGCCTCGGTGATGCGCGCGGCCTCGCGCTCGGAGGTTCCGGCCTCCAAGAAATCACGGTATCGGCGTTCACGCTCGAAGGGCGTGTTGCCCAAGGCCCAGTAGGTCGGGTGGTCCGCGACCAGGCGGTCCTGTCGCAATCCCAGATGATGGGCCGCGCTCGACCAAGCCCACTCTTGCGCCTCACTGCTCAAACCGGCACGCACCGGGTTGAGTTCGATGTAGCGCATGCAGGCGAGAAAGTAGCGGTCGGTTTCCACCGGCGAGCATTTGAACCGCCCCTCCCACAGCGTGCCGCTTCGAGCATGAACGGCATTGTGAGCGCCCACATACCGACGACCCAAGGTCTGCATCAGGCGGCTCAGGGCCTGTGCCGAGGGGGGCGTGAGCAACAGGTGGAAGTGGTTGTCCATCAGCACATAGGCCTGCAGGCTGACGGCATGCTGCTCCAGCGCCTCGGCCAGGATGTCGCGCCAGGCCCGCCGATCGGCGTCACCTCGCACGATGGCCTGGCGGTTGTTACCCCGTTGGATCACATGGTGGGGCCATCCGGGCAGAACAAGTCGGGGCAAGCGGGCCATGGGCGAAGTCTAGGGTCGAACGCCAAGCCATGGCGCCGCGGGATTCAGCCGAAGAGGCAGCGCCCCGTCAGCCTTTCGTGCTCGCGCACCGCAAATCGGTCCGTCATGCCGGCCACATAGTCGGCCACGGCTCGGTGAACATCGGGTCGCTGCGCATACTCCGCCGGCATTTCCGAAGGGCGCGCGGCATACACCTCAAAGAGTTCCCTGACCACTGCCTTGCCACGCTGCGTCTGCGCCACCACCTGTTCGTGTCGGTACAGCGCGCGGAACAGGAAGCGCTTGAGCTCGGTGATGGATTGCCGCATCGGCGCGCTGAAGGCCACCAGTGGCGCCCCCTGGCGTGCTTGCCACGCGTCGAGGGGCGCGGCACGTGCCAGGTTCGCCTGCGTGGTGGCGATGAGATCATGCACCTGCGCCGAGAGCATGCGCCGCAACACCTCGGACAGCAAACGACGACGCCCCATGCGGGGCAAGCCGGGATGGTCCCGCACGGCCTCATCATGGAAGCGGCGCACCAGGCTCAGGTTCATCAACTGGTCCAGGGTGACCAGCCCGGAGCGCACCCCATCGTCCACATCATGCGCGTTGTAGGCGATCTCGTCGGCGAGGTTGCACAACTGCGCTTCGAGACTGGGTTGGTAGCCGGCGACGAAGCGATGCGCCACCCCTTGCGGCTCCAAGGACTCCATGTGACGTGCCACCCTGGACGAGCAGTGCTTGAGGATGCCCTCGCGGGATTCGAAGCTCAGGTTCAGCCCATCGAATGCCGGATAGCGCTGCTCCAGCACATCCACCACACGAAGGCTTTGCAGGTTGTGCTCGAAACCGCCATGCCCGCGCATGCAGGCATTCAGCGCATCCTGCCCCGCGTGCCCAAAGGGGGTATGCCCCAGGTCATGGGCCAAGGCCAGGGCTTCGACCAAGTCCTCATGCAGGCCCAGGCTGCGGGCCATGGACCGGGCCAGCTGCGCCACCTCGAGGCTGTGGGTCAGCCGGGTGCGAAACAGGTCCCCTTCGTGGTTGAGGAAGACCTGTGTCTTGTAGACGAGCCGGCGAAAGGCGGTGCTGTGGACGATGCGGTCGCGGTCGCGCTGAAAGGCATTGCGGTCAGGGGCCGGTGCTTCCCACACGCGGCGACCACGCGACCGGGCAGGGTCACAGGCGTAGGGCGCCATGCCTCAGGCCAGGTGGGCAGCAATCACATCGGCCACCAGCGCGTCCGGTGCGGGCCGCATGCCTGCGCGCCCCAGGGACTCGATCACCACGAAGCGGATCTCACCGTCTTCGGCCTTCTTGTCCACCCGCATCAGCTCCATGTACTTCGCCAGACCGAGGTCCGGCGCGCACACGGGCAGGCCCGCGCGCTCAATGAGATCGCGAAGCCGCACCACGAAGTCGGCGGGCATCAGGCCCAGCCGGTGAGACAGCTCAGCCGCCAGCACCATGCCGCACCCCACGGCCTCGCCATGTAACCACTGCCCATATCCCAGCCCGGCCTCAATGGCATGACCGAAGGTGTGGCCGAAGTTGAGAATGGCCCGCAGCCCGGATTCGCGCTCGTCCTGCCCCACCACCCAGGCCTTGATTTCACAGGAACGGCGAACGGCATGGGCCAAGACCACCGGATCACGTGCCATCAGCGCCGGCAGGTTCGCTTCAATCCAGTCCAGAAAACCCGCGTCGGCAATCGGCCCGTACTTGATCACCTCCGCCAGGCCCGCACTGAACTCGCGCTCGGGCAGCGATCGCAGCACATCGAGGTCGCACAGCACCTTCACAGGCTGGTAGAACGCGCCGATCATGTTCTTGCCCAGGGGATGGTTCACCGCAGTCTTGCCGCCCACCGAGGAATCCACCTGCGCCAGCAGCGTGGTGGGAATCTGCACGAAGGGCACACCGCGCATATAGCAAGCGGCAGCAAAGCCTGTGAGGTCGCCGATCACGCCGCCGCCCAGCGCGAACAGCACGGTGCGTCGGTCGCAGGCCTGAGCCAGAAGCTCGTCGAACACCCGGTTCAGGTGCACCCAATCCTTGTGGGCTTCTCCGTCGGGCAGCACCACCTCCAGTACCCGGCCGTAGTGCACGGCCAAGGCCTGCTTCACCCGCGCCATGTACAGCGGCGCGACGGTCACGTTGCTGACCACCACGGCCGTTCCGGCGCGGGGCAGTCCCGACCAGCTGTCCGGCGCAGCCAACAGACCCGCACCGATCACGATCGGGTAGGAACGTTCGCCGAGATCGATGTGAACGGTCTGCACCTCGGTGCGGGAGGTGCGGTCGGCAGTCAAAACCATGCTCTGAGTTTAAGCCGTGGGTGTCTGACCAGGATCCACCGGTGAGGGCACGCGGGCAGGGTCGACGCGACCCGCCAGCTCCAGCTGCATGAGGATCATGCTGGCCAGGCCTTGCACCGAGGGGCGCCCGGTCTCGATCACGAAGTGGGCCACGCGCCGATACAGCGGGTCGCGCTCTCGGTACAACTCTCGCAACTTGCGCAAGGGATCATCCACCTGCAGCAGGGGTCGCTGGCGGTCGTGGCGCAGACGGCGAAACAACTCTTCAGGCGTCGAGCGCAGGTACACCACGGTGCAATGGCGGTGCAGGGCTTCCCGGTTGGCCTCGCGCAGCACCGCGCCGCCACCGGTGGCCAAGACCATGGGCCTGCCCGTGGCCAGCTCGCCGATCACGGCCTGTTCAGCGTCGCGAAACGCCGCCTCGCCATGGGAAGCGAAGTAGGCCTTGATGCCCGTACCCAGACGGTGCTCGATCTCATGGTCGGCGTCCACGAAGGGCAAATGCAGCTGCTTGGCCAGCAAACGGCCCACCGTCGTCTTGCCCGCACCGGGCATGGCCACCAACGCCAGACTCAGTCCCATATCAAGCCGATTCGCCCATCAGTTCAAACTGCCCACGGCCACACCCTGCGTCGCGGACGCCAGCTCCGTGATCACCCTGGGCGTGAGGAACACCAACAGTTCCGTTCGCCGCGCCTGTCGCCCGGATGATCGCAACAGACTGCCCAACACCGGCACATCACCCAAAAAGGGCACCTTGGTTCGTGAGGCCGCTTCTTCATGTTCGTAGATGCCGCCGATCACCACCGTCCCGCCATTTTCCACGAGCACCTTGGTCTTCACTTCCTTGGTGTTGATCTCACGCCCGTCTGGGGTGATGGCGCCGAGGCTGTCCTTGTTGACCATGACGCTCAGGATCACATGGCCTTCTGGGGTGATCTGGGGGGTGACGGTGAGCCTTAGGTTGGCCTCCTGGAACTGAATCTGGGGCGCGTTGGACAGTGGGCTGGGCGTGCCGCGATAGGGAACCTTGAAGCCCTGCTTGATGTAGGCCTCCACCTGGTCGGCGGTGACGATACGGGGGCTCGACACCACCTTGCCCTGTCCATCGGCCTCCAGCGCCGAGATCTCGAGGTTCAGGAATCGGCTGGCCGATGCCCCGAACAGCGAGAGGGCGACACTGGCCGGGTCGGCGCCCTGGATGGGGCTGGCCGGCAGGTTCACCCACTGCGCGTTGGTGAAGCCTTGCTTGGGGGTGTCGCCCGGGCCGCCTGAAGGGGCTTGGGGCGTACCGGCCTGAACCAAGCCCAGCTTGGCCCCCAGGGAGCGGCCGAAGGTGTCCGTGGCCTCAACGATCCGCGCTTCGATCAACACCTGCTTGACCGGGATGTCGATCTTTCGGATCAAGGCTCTGACCTGTTCAAGCCGGGAAGGAATGTCGGTGACGAAGAGCTGATTGGTGCGGACCTCCGCAATCACGCTGCCTCTGGACGACAGGAGCCTCGGCGAGCCCATGGCCGCCGGCCCGGCGCCGACGGCGGGTGTGGCCACCGGCGCGCTGGGCACGGGCGAGCCCGCCCCCGCCGGGGAACCGATGGTGGCCCCCAGCAATCCCTTGGCCACTTCCTCGGCCCGGCTGTAGTGCAGCTGAAAGGACTCGGTGCGCATCGCCTCGAGCTCGCTGATGCGCCGGCGAACCTCCAGGTCGGCCTGATCCTTGGCCGCCAGTTCTTCGCGCGGCGCCACCAGCATGACATTGCCCGTGCGGCGCACGCCCAGGCCTCGGGATTGCAGGATGATGTCCAGCGCCTGGTCCCAAGGTACGTCCTTGAGCCGAAGGGTCACATGGCCGGTCACCGAATCGCTGGTGACCACGTTGAGGTTGGTGAAGTCGGCAATCACCTGCAAGACCGATCGCACGTCGATGTTCTGGAAACTCAAGGACAGCTTGTCGCCGGTGTAGGGGGCTGCCGCACTGGTCAGCGCCGCCGGGCGCGCGTACTCGCTGGACACCTGAGCCCAGGCCCCCGTCGATGCGACCCAAAGGGCTGCTGCAAGCCGCAAGCCGGCTGTCTTCACCCGGCGCTGGGGTGTTCGATTCATGGCTGGTTCTCCCGCAGTGTCAACACGCGGATGCGCGGCGTGCGCGGCTCCCGTGCCGTAGGGCTGGGTTCGGTGACGGTCAAGGCATGCTCGGAAATCTGCGTCACCAGCCCGCCGTGCAGCCCCATGGCCTGTCCGGTGCGAACCGCATGCACCGTGCCGCCGGCGCGTACCAAGGCCAGCCTTTGCCCGGACTGGCCCAGCACCCCCACCACCACCATCGCGTCCAGTGGATGCTGCTGCAGCCAGGGCGTGACCTCTCCCGCAGGTCGCCCCAGAGGCGCTTGTGACAGCGGTGCCTTTGACAGGGTTGCTTGTGACGTGGGTGCGGCGTCACGCCAAAGCCGGTTCATGTCGAAGGGGTTGTCGACCTTGGCCGATGGGCGTACCGCCAAGGCCCTCGGGGGTGGCACCCTCTGCGGTGGGTCCGCCGCCAGAACGTTTACCGCCGCGACGTGTTCATCAAGACCACGGTAAGCGCGCAAGGTGGCCTCAAGAAGAAGGATCGGCCCATCACTTGAAGGGCCCACCACCCCTGAAACACGCTGGTGCGCGGAAGGTGGCGGCACCGATGACGAAACCGGCGTCAGTGCCAAGTCGTGGAGCGTGACCATGCTGGGCAGCTGCGCCAGGTCACCCAGGTAGGCACGCAGGGCACGGTAGCTGCCTGAAATCCTCAAGGCCACGGGGACTTCCTCATGCGTGGGATGACGCCGAACCGGCAAGGGCTTGATGCCATCCACCTGCAGGCCGCGTGCCTGCCCGGCGCCGGCCATCTCGCGCAGCAGGCCGGCGATGCCCGGCTCAGAACCGATGGGCGCACACAGGTGACTGAACTGCGCTTGCAGCTCGGCCCTGCGTGCCCTCAATCCCGGGAGCTGCTGCGCGCGCGCCGAGGCCGCGGCGTGCTCAGCGCGCCATGCGGACTCGCGATCACGAAGCTGAAGCCAGCCGTTGACCTGTTCCCCCAGAACGCCTACCCAAGCCACAGTGGCCGCGGCCAAAAACGTCGTGGGCCACAGCACAAGACCGCGGCACCACCACGCCATGCCCACGCCCTGCGTGCCGTGCGCAGCACTCCGGTTGGCCCCGGCCATCCGGGTCGTAGCGGTCACCAGGCTCAAGGCAGCCGCCCTTGCCGATCAGGCCCTGCACCCACCGGCTGCACCTCCGCGTGCCGCAGTTGAGCCGCGACACTGAACGCCACACGGTCCTGCCGCGACGGCAAGGCCGACCCCGACCCCGACCCCGATCCCGAATCCGTTGGCAGCCAGTCCAGGCCGGTCGGCGGGGCAGGCCTGTCGAGGCTGAGCGCCACCGAGCGCAGCTCGGTCCACTGCGGCCGG
>JBEAWD010000184.1:0-3694 GCA_041160585.1 Pseudomonadota bacterium
AAACTGCTGAGGCTGACGCTTGATGTGGGCGAAGGCCGCCTGCGCAATGTGTTCAGCGGCATCGCCTCGGTCTACCAACCCGAGCAGTTGCAGGGCAAGCTGACCGTGGTGGTGGCCAACTTGGCGCCGCGCAAGATGAAGTTCGGCGTGAGCGAGGGCATGGTTCTCGCGGCCAGCCACGCCGATGAGAAATCTCAGCCGGGCATCTTTGTACTCGAACCCTGGCCCGGTGCCCAGCCGGGCATGCGCATTCGGTAGGCCTCGTGTCGGCTTCGGCTGCCCTAAGGGTGCAGGGGAGAGATTTACAATGGTCGGGTACCTACGCTGACCGTTCGTGAGACCCGCCCATGCCGCTGTTCTGGAAGCCCTACCAATCCGATGTGACGCAGTTCATCAACTCGCTCAAGCGCGCCAAACCGACGCTCGAGCAGGAGCAGCGCGACGGCCGTGGCCTGCTTTGGGACAAGGCCATCGACCGCGAGCAGCAGGCGCAGGCGCGTCAGGCCCGCGTGGCGCAGCAGCCCTACGTCTACCAGACCAAGGCGCGCTGAAGCCGTGAACTCCCCCCTGGGCGACGCCCCCGACGGCGCAGCGCCTGCACAGCCCGCCCTGCCGGCAGCTACCGAGGTGGTGGCCGTTGATCATGTGGCCGTGGCGCGCCTGTACGGTGAGCCGCTGTTCACCCTGCCCACCGACCTGTACATCCCACCGGATGCGCTGGAAGTGTTCCTTGAGGCCTTCGAAGGCCCGCTGGACCTGCTGCTGTACCTGATCCGCAAGCAGAACTTCAACATCCTGGACATTCCTCTTGCCGATGTGACGCGCCAGTACCTGGCCTATGTGGAGCAGATCCGCCGTCGCAACCTGGAGCTGGCCAGTGAGTACCTGCTAATGGCGGCCATGCTCATCGAGATCAAGAGCCGCATGCTGCTGCCGCCCAAGAAGAGCGAAGACGGCAGTGAACCCGAAGACCCCCGTGCCGAACTGGTGCGCCGTCTGCTGGAGTACGAGCAGATGAAGTTGGCCGCTGCGCGCATCGACGAGTTGCCGGTCATCGGGCGCGATTTCCTCAAGGTTCAGGTCACGATTGACCAGACCGTGGCGGTGCGTCTGCCCGATGTGAGCCCTGCCGACCTGCAGGAGGCTTGGCGCGACATCCTCATGCGCGCCAAACTGAACCAGCACCACAAGATCAGCCGCGAACAGCTGTCGGTGCGCGAACACATGGGCATCGTGCTGCGACGGCTGCAGGGTCGGCGCTTCATGGAGTTCGCCGACCTGTTCGACACCACGGGCGGCACGCCGGTGGTGGTGGTCACTTTCGTGGCGCTGTTGGAACTGGCGCGCGAGCACCTGCTGGAAATCACGCAGGCCGAGGCCTTCGCTCCCATCTACGTGCGCTTGGCCTATCAGCCGAGCTGATCTCGGCCACCCAGGGCAATGCCCGGCACCTGAGCTGAGGACAGGCTCAATTCACGGTTGTGCCGGCGGCGCCGCGGGAAACACCACCTCGAACAGGGTGCCCCGACCCGGCCGGCTGCGCAGGCTGACCGTGGCGCCCATGAGGTGACTCAGCCGCCGCACGATGCCCAGGCCCAGGCCGGTGCCACGGCGGCGCGGCGCGCCAATCCCAGTTGACTGACCCTCAAGGGAATTCGTGCGGTCATGGGTCGTGTAATGGTCGTCGAACACGCGTTCGCACTCATGCGCCTGCAGGCCACAACCCGTGTCCCACACCTGCAGGACGATGCAGCTGCCCCGGCGTCTGGCGCCCACCACCACGCCACCCTGGGCGGTGTGCGCGATGGCGTTGAGGATGAGATTGCGCAACACACGCTCGACCAACACCGCATCACCCCAAAGGTGTCGGTGCCCCCCGTGCCAAGCCAGGTGCAGGCCGCGGTCGAGGGCGCATGGCCCTACCTGGTAGGCCAGGCTTTTGAACAGGGGGGCCAAGGCCACCGGCTGTAGGGCTGCAGTGGCCGCACCAGCCTCGCACCGCGCATCGTCCAGCAGATCCCCCAGCATGGCCTCCAGCGACTGGAGGCTGCGGGCCACACCATCCAACAAATCCGCATCGCCCGGATCGCGTAGGCGCTCGCGCAGTTGCCGCTCGTAGAGATTGAGCGCCAGCAGGGGTTGACGCAAGTCATGGCTGGCCGTGGCAATGAGCTGGGTCTTGGCACGGTGGCGCAACTCCGCCGCCGCGCGCGCCGCCTGCTCCTGTTGTGCCAGTGTCCACGCCTCATCCCGCAGCCCTTGCGTGCGCTCGAGTTCCCGACGTAGCCCGGCCAAGGCAGCCGTGTGACCCCTGAGCCTCCACACGAGGCTCCACACGAGGCTCCACACGAGGCTCCACACGAGGGGCCCCATGAACAGCAGTGCCAAACCCAGGAGGAGCAGGTGATCCACCCCACTGCGATCAGGCACCAGGCCCACTGCCAAGGTCCCTGGCACACGCTCGAGATGCATACCAGCACTCACTTGAGCCCCCTGCGCGGCAAAAGGTCAGATCAGGCCCACGCGGGCGACCGATGACGCGGGACGGCCCATGGACAGGGCCGGTGAACCGGCGTTGCCCAGCAGCTGACCCGCCGCCAGCACGGCCTGCGTGCGCGAGCTCACACCCAAGACCCGCAGCAGCGAGGCCACATGGTCCTTCACCGTTTCCACCGACAAGTTGAGGTGTCGGGCGATCAGCTTGTTGGGCTGCCCCTGCAGGAGCAGTTCCAGCACCTCGGCCTGTCGGGGTGTGAGCCGCAGGCCGGGAACCGCCCCGACACCGGCATACCCACGCGCGCCGGGCGCGGGCGGATTGGCAACAGGGTCGGTGCGCAGCGGCAAGCGGTGATCGGCATACCGGCCCAAGGGAGCGTCCCCACCCATCGGCTCGTGCACCCGAATCGTACGGGTCACCCCACCGGCTGCGCCCGCCGCGCCCGCCGCGCCCGACAAGCGGCCCACCGTTAAGGCCATCGGCGGCACGTAGACACCGCCGGACATCACCATCTTCAATGCGTGCATGAGCACCTCGTTGGCGGTTCGCTTGGGGATGAAGCCCACGGCACCAGCATCCAGCGCACGCATCACATGGTCGGCCTGCTCGGAAGCGGAGACGATGACCACCGACATCTTGGGGTAGGCCTGCCGCCAGTCGGCCAGGACCGAAAAGCCATCGCCATCGGGCAGCTGCAGGTCCAGCAGCGCCAGGTCGATGGGGCCGGACTCGGCCAGGCAGGCGCTGGCCTGCTCGATCCTGGCCACCGAAAACACCGTGATCTCGCGCCCCAGGGATCGAATCACGGACTCCAAGGCAGACCGCACCAGCGGGTGGTCATCCAACAGCAATACCTTCATGTTCTCCTCCCTCATCGACCCGTCAAAGTGGGTCGGTAGGGGGATGCTAGGTTGGGTCTTGCGGCGTCGGCATCCCTTGAATCGGGGGGTCCCTTCTCACGAGTGGAAGATCGACCGTCGAGGTCACCAGAAAAGGTGTGCCCGGTGCGGTGAGGCGTACCTCAGAGGGCTCGCCAACCGTCCCACAGCAGCTTGCCACCGGCCAGCGCCATCCCAAGGTAAGCCACCCGGTAGAACCAGTGGGCAGCCATGCGCCGCGTGAGCCACACCCCGATCCACACGCCCACGGGGGCCAGTGGGGCCAGCGCGAGCGAGGTCCAGAGGTTGCGCGCGTCGA
>JBEAWD010000196.1:0-14975 GCA_041160585.1 Pseudomonadota bacterium
TGGGCCTGGAGGAACACCTCCTGCACATGTTCAAGGACGACTTTGAGTTCCATCAGGAAGCTGCGCCTTCCCACTTGGGCAGCGTGATGCGCGGCCAGGCACCCTTGCCCACTGGCCGGCCTACCGACTCCAGCGAAGACGCAGACGTGGCCGTCGCTGCCGCCGCCCCTTCCGATACCGCTGCCGCTGTCAGCACGGATGCGCCGCCCACGGGCGCGCCGACCTGGACGGCTGACGGCGAAAAGGAACTCAAGAAGATTCCCTTTTTCGTCCGTGGCAAGGCCAAGCGCAACACCGAACGCTTTGCCGTCGATCAGGGCATCGCCCTGATCACCGTTGAAACCCTCTATGACGCCAAGGCCCATTTCAGTCGCTGACGAGCGCGCAGGCGCCGCCATGAAGGTGACCATCGTCACGATGGACAGTCACCTGTGCGCGGCTGCCGAACGTGCGCACCGCGTACTGGTGCAGGCCCTTCCTGGCGTTCGGTTGACGGTGCATGCCGCCGCCGAATGGGGAGACCAACCCGCCAAGCTGCAGGCTTGTCTGGACGACATCGCCAGCGCCGACATCGTCATCGCCGCGATGCTGTTTCTGGAAGACCACTTTCAGCCCCTCTTACCCGCATTGAAGGCAAGACGCGAACAGTGCGACGCCATGGTCTGCATCCTGTCGGCCACCGAGGTGACCAAGCTCACCCGTTTGGGCCGCTTCGACATGCAGGCGCCTCAGTCCGGCGCCATGGCCTTTCTGAAGAACCTGCGCGGCAAGCACAAGGACGGCGAGGCCGGCGGCAGCAAGAGCACGGCGGGCGAGCGGCAGATGAAGATGCTGCGCCGCTTGCCCAAGATCCTCAAGTACATCCCGGGCACCGCGCAGGACGTGCGAGCCTATTTCCTTTGCCTGCAGTACTGGCTGTCTGGATCGGACACCAACATCGGCGGCATGGTGCATTTCCTGGTGGACCGTTACGCCAGTGGCGCACGGGCGCACCTCAAGGGTCGCGCCCGCCCGGCCGATCCGAAGGAATACCCAGAAGTCGGCGTCTACCACCCTCGGCTGCAGCACCCCAGCGCAGTGGGGCGCATGGCCAGCACCCTGGACGCGCTGCCGGTAGCCGCCCCCGGTTCGAGGGGGACAGTGGGGCTGCTGCTCATGCGCTCCTATCTGCTGGCTGGCAACACCGCGCACTACGACGGCGTCATCGCGGCACTCGAGGCGCGGGGCCTGCGGGTGATTCCCGCCTTCGCCTCCGGGCTTGACGCGCGCCCGGCCATTGAAGCCTTCCACATGAAGGATGGTCGAAGCACGATCGACGCGCTGTTGTCGCTGACGGCCTTCTCCTTGGTGGGTGGCCCCGCCTACAACGACACCAAGGCGGCCGAAGAGGTTCTGGCGCAGCTCGATGTCCCCTACGTTGCATCCTTCCCGGTGGAGTTTCAGACGCTGGACCAGTGGGGCGCGTCCGAACGTGGGCTGCTGCCGGTCGAGGCCACGATGATGGTAGCCATTCCGGAACTCGACGGGTCCAGCGGCGCCATGGTGTTCGGCGGTCGTGCCAGCGCCAGCAAAGTGGCTTGTACCGGTTGTTCGCGCCGCTGCACATTCGACAACGCGGTCGACAGCCACGACATGCACAGCTGCATCGAGCGCGCGGAGATGCTGGCCGCGCGCATGAAGCGGATCGTGGACCTGCGCAGGGCGCAGCGCGCAGACAAGCGCGTGGGGCTGGTGATCTTCAACTTCCCGCCCAATGCGGGCAACACCGGCACGGCAGCCTACCTTTCGGTCTTTGAGTCCCTGCACAACACGATGACGATGTTGAAGCAGCAGGGCTACACGCTGGAAGTGCCGCGCACGGTGGACGAGCTGCGCCAACAGATCATCGAGGGCAATGCCGCCACCTACGGCGCGATGGCCAATGTGCACGCGCTGATCAGCGCAGACGAGCACGTGCGCCGCGAACCGCACCTCAGCGAAATCGAGGCCCAGTGGGGTCCCGCGCCAGGCCGGCAGCAAAGCGATGGTCGCCACATCTGGGTGTTGGGCAAGCAATTCGGCAACGTCTTCGTCGGCATCCAACCCGCCTTTGGCTATGAAGGTGATCCGATGCGGCTGCTCTTCGAGAAGGGCTTCGCGCCAACCCACGCCTTCAGCGCCTTCTACCGCTGGCTCAGGGAAGACTTCAATGCCCATGCGGTGCTTCATTTCGGCACGCACGGCGCACTCGAGTTCATGCCCGGCAAGCAAACCGGCATGACGGGCGATTGCTGGCCCGACCGTCTGATCGGCGATCTCCCGAACCTGTACCTGTACGCCTCGAACAACCCCTCGGAAGGCACGATTGCCAAGCGAAGGGCAGCGGCCACCCTGATCAGCTACCTCACCCCACCCGTGGCCCAGGCCGAGTTGTACAAGGGGCTGGCCGACCTGAAGGCCTTGGTGGAGCGGTACCGCGGGCTCGAGCCCGATGCCGTCTGCGGCGAGGAAGGCGTCGACATCCTCGACATGATCCGTCAACAGGCCCTTGAGCTGCAGCTCGTGGAGTCTGAGGCGGCCTGGACCACGCTCAATGGCGACGCGGTGGGCTGGCTCAGCGAAAAGCTGCTGGAGTTGGAATACACCTTGATCCCCCACGGGCTGCATGTGGTGGGGCAGGCACCATCGGCGCCCGAGCGTGTCGACATGCTCATGGCCCTGGCCGAGTCCAGCCACGATGCCCATCCGCCTCGCCCCTGGGTGCAGGCCCTCGTCGACGGAACACCAGCGTCCGATGTCCTGCGGCGCCTTGGCGAACCCTCGAATGCCGATGCGACCCGTTTGC
The DNA here is from genome assembly GCA_041160585.1 of Pseudomonadota bacterium. Lineage (GTDB taxonomy): Bacteria > Pseudomonadota > Gammaproteobacteria > Burkholderiales > Burkholderiaceae_C > RFTU01. The sequence goes on from JBEAWD010000196.1 coordinate 2,825, forward strand.
TGCAGCAACTGGCCGATGCAGACCGTCTGTTGGCGCAAGATTTCGAGCTGCAGGGAATCTTCAAGGGGCTGGAAGGCCGCTTCATCCGGCCCGCCCCGGGCGGCGATCTGATGCGCTCGCCCGACATCCTGCCCACGGGGCGAAACCTGCACGGCTTCGACCCCTTCCGCATCCCCAGCGCGTATGCGGTGCGTGACGGTGCCCGGCAGGCCCAACGGCTGCTGGCCCGACACCTGAGCGACGGACACCCGCTACCAGAGAGCGTGGCACTGGTTCTTTGGGGTACCGACAACCTCAAGAGCGAAGGCGGCCCCATCGCTCAGGCCCTTGCCCTGATGGGCGCCAAGCCCCGGTTCGACAGTTATGGGCGGCTGGCTGGCGCTGAGCTGATCGATCTGCAGACCCTGGGCCGCCCGCGCATCGATGTCGTGATCACCATCTCCGGTATCTTCCGCGACCTGCTTCCGCTGCAGATCAAGCTGCTGGCCGAGGCCGCCTATCTGGCCGCAGCGGCCGACGAACCCCTGGAGCTCAACCACGTCCGCCGCCATGCCCTGGCCTACCAAGCGGAGAACCGCTGCGACCTGGAGACCGCGGCGCTGAGGGTCTTCGGCAATGCGGAAGGGGCCTACGGTTCCAACGTCGGCAACCTGGTGGATGCCGCCAAGTGGGACGATGGCGACGAACTCGCCGAGACCTACAGCCGCCGCAAGGGCTTCGCCTACGGCCGAGCCGGTAAGGCGATGCAGCAGGGTGCGCTGCTGCAAAGCGTGCTGGCCGATGTGAGCCTGGCCTACCAGAACCTGGAATCGGTGGAGTTGGGCGTCACCACGATCGACACCTACTTCGACACCCTGGGCGGGATCAGCAAAGCCATCCAGCGCGCCAAAGGCGGACAGGCTCAGGTGGCCCCGGTCTACATCGGGGACCAGACCCGCGACACGCACGGGGGCGGCACGGTGCGGACCCTCACCGAACAGGTGGCACTGGAAACGCGCACGCGCATGCTCAACCCCAAGTGGTACGAGGGCATGCTCAAGCACGGCTATGAGGGCGTGCGACAGATTGAGGTGCACGTCACCAACACATTGGGCTGGTCGGCCACCACGGGTCAGGTCCAGCCCTGGGTCTACCAGCAGCTGTCCGAGACCTTCATGCTCGACCCCGAGATGCGCGACCGGCTGGCACGACTGAATCCCACGGCTTCTGCACGCGTAGCCAACCGCTTGCTGGAAGCCTACGAACGGAACTTCTGGCAGCCCGATGAGGCCACGCTGGAAGCCCTGCGGCGTGCAGGGGAAGAACTCGAGGACCGGCTCGAGGGTGTATACGAAGGAGCAGGAACTTGAGCACCACGACCCACATTCCCCTCGGCCAGATCGGCCGCGGTCCCCGCCCCACAGGCTCACCCGCCGACGGCGAGGGTTCCGTTCAGGTCCAGATGGACCCGGCACTGAAGATCGGCACGGCCAAGGTATTTGCTGTCTATGGGAAGGGCGGCATCGGCAAGAGCACCACCTCGAGCAACCTCAGCGCGGCCTTCTCCAAACTGGGCAAGCGTGTGCTGCAGATCGGCTGCGACCCCAAGCACGACTCCACCTTCACGCTCACCAAGCGCATGGTTCCCACCGTGATCGACGTGCTCGAGAGCGTGGATTTCCACCCAGAAGAACTGCGTCCCGAGGACTTCGTTTATGAGGGCTTCAACGGGGTGCTGTGTGTGGAGGCCGGCGGCCCCCCGGCGGGCACCGGTTGCGGGGGCTACGTGGTGGGACAAACCGTGAAGCTGCTGAAGGAGCACCACTTGCTGGAAGACACCGACGTGGTGATCTTCGATGTGTTGGGTGACGTGGTGTGCGGTGGTTTTGCCGCGCCACTGCAGCACGCCGACCGTGCCCTGATCGTGACCGCCAACGACTTCGATTCGATCTTCGCGATGAACCGGATCGTGCAAGCCATTGGTGCGAAGTCAAAGAACTACAACGTGCGCCTGGGCGGCGTGATCGCCAACCGCAGTGCCGACACCGACCAGATCCAGAAGTTCAACGACCGCGTGGGCCTGGAGACGATGGCGCACTTCCGTGACCTGGACGTGATCCGCCGCAGCCGCCTGAAGAAGGCCACGCTGTTCGAGATGGAGTCATCGCCGGAATTGGAAGCGGTGCAGCAGGAGTACCTGCGCCTGGCGGCCAGGCTGTGGGCCGGCACCGACCCCCTGACGGCCACGGCCCTCAAGGACCGTGAGATCTTCGACCTGCTGGGATTCGACTGATGCTTGGGCAAACCTACGTTCAACGCCGCGGTGAGATCGAACACTATTTCGATCGCACCGCTGCCGCGGCCTGGGCCAAGCTGACCTCGGACGCACCGGTCAGCCGTATTCGAGCCACCGTGCGCGCCGGGCGAGACCGCATGCGCCACACACTGCTGTCATGGCTTCCGGATGACCTCAGCGGCAGGCGTGTGCTGGACGCCGGTTGCGGCACGGGCGCCTTGGCCATGGAGGCGGCGCGGCGCGGCGCCGAGGTGGTGGCCATCGATCTGTCCCCGACCCTGGTGGACCTGGCACGCGAACGAACCCAAGCCGAACGCGATGAGGTGCAGTCCCAATGTGGCGGACGCATCGACTTTCATGCGGGCGACATGCTCGATCCGGTGCATGGCGAGTTCGATCACGTGGTGTGCATGGATTCGATCATCCATTACGGCCATGCCGACGTACAACGCGTGCTCGGCTCGATCGTTGAGCGCACACGGGAGTCGGTTGTGTTCACCTTCGCACCGCGCACCCCGCTGCTGAGCCTGATGCACAGCGTGGGCAAGGTTTTCCCCCGCGGCGACCGTGCCCCGATGATCGTGCCGGTGGGTGAGTCGGACCTGTACCGCACCGTTCGGCAAGACCCGCGATTTGCCGACTGGACGGCTCCACGCACCCTGCGAATCCAAGGGGGGTTCTACATCTCCCAGGCCATGGAGCTTCGTCGCCGCTGAGCACCGTCATGGCCCGCCATCGTCTCCCTCTTCCCCCCGCACTCGAGCAGTGGCTGCGCGTGTTTGTGCCACGCGTACTGCCGTTCGCCGATGCGGCCACGACCGCCCTGCCCCTGGCAAGGCTGCTGCGCCTGAGTCTGTTTCAGGTCTCGGTGGGCATGGCCGGGGCCTTGCTGGTGGGCACCCTCAATCGGGTGATGATCGTGGAGTTGGGCATGTCGGCTTGGCTGGTGGCGCTGATGGTGAGCCTGCCCATCCTGGCAGCACCGTTTCGCACCCTGATCGGCTACCGCTCGGATGTGCATCGATCGGCCATCGGTTGGCGCCGGGTGCCCTACCTGTGGATGGGTACCTTCTTCCAGTTCGCCGGCTTCGCCATCATGCCCTTTGCGCTGATGGTGTTGACCGGCGAGGGTGAACTGGGCTTGGCCTGGGTCGGTTACACAGCGGCGGCCTTGTCCTTCCTGCTCGTGGGCATGGGCATGCAGACGACGCAGACGGCCGGGCTGGCGCTGGCCACGGACATCGCCCCGGAATCGGTGCGGCCTCGCGTGGTCGCGCTGCTCTATGTGATGCTGCTGCTGGGCATGGTTGGCGGTGGCCTCGTGTTCAGCACCCTGCTCGATGACTTCAACGGCACCAAGCTCGTGCAGTTGGTGCAGGGCGTGGCCCTGCTGACGGTAGCGCTCAATCTCACGGCCACGTGGAAACAGGAAGCACGCGACCCGATCCGTCGGCTGCGCCTGGATGCACAGCCGCCCCTGCCCTTCAGCGCCCTTTGGCAGCGGTTCATCCAAAGGCCACAGTCCCGACGGTTCCTGTGGACGGTGGGCCTGGGCACGGCGGCCTTCAACATGCAGGAAATCGTGCTCGAGCCCTACGGTGGCGAAATCCTGCGCCTGAGCGTGTCCCAAACCTCTTTCCTCACGGCCTTGCTGGCCGGAGGGTCGCTGGCGGCGTTCGCGTGGTCGGCCCGGGCGCTGGGGCGCGGGCACGATGCCCTGCGCCTGGCGGGGCTGGGACTGTTGATGGGATTGCCAGGCTTTTCACTGGTCCTGTTCGCCGCACCAGCCGATTCGGCCTGGATGTTTCGCATCGGCACCGTCCTGATCGGTTTGGGCTCGGGCCTGTTTGCCGTGTCCACCCTGACGGCCGCCATGTCGCTGGAAGAACGTGAGCATGCGGGCTTCGCCCTGGGCGCCTGGGGCGCCGTACAAGCCACATCCGCCGGCGTGGCGGTGGGGCTCGGCGGCACGATTCGCGATACGGCAGCGGCCCTGGCAGCCGATGGCTCCTTCGGCCCTGCACTTCAGCATGCAGCCACCGGCTACGGCACGGTGTACGCCATCGAATTGTTGTTGTTGTTCCTGGCCCTGATTGCCCTGGGGCCCTTGGTGCGCGTCAGCACCCGAAGTACCGCGCCGGCACCTGCCGGCAAGTTTGGCCTGGCCGAATTCCCCGGCTAGGTCGCCATCGAGGAGATTCTTATGGGAACCGGAGCCATCACGCAGTACGTCGACGTGGCGCAACTCGTGCTGTATCTGTTTTGGGCCTTCTTTTTCGCACTGATCGTCTACCTTCAGAAGGAGAGCCACCGCGAGGGCTATCCGATGATCGACGACGGCCCGCGGCAGCAGAAGATCATGGGCTGGCCCGTGCCGGAACCCAAGACCTTTCTGTTGGCCCACGGCGGCGAGGCCACACAGCCCACCCACGTGATCCCTGACCACGAGGTGAACATCGCCGCTGTGCCTGCGCACCCTTGGAAGGGCGCACCCTTGGTGCCCACGGGCAACCCGATGCTCGACGGCATCGGCCCCGGCGCCTACGCACGCCGCGCCGATGTGCCGGACCTCACCTGGGACGGCAAGGTGAAGATCATCCCGTTGCGCGTGGCCACCGACTATCAGGTCGCCCGCCAGGATGTGGATCCCCGCGGCATGACGATCGTGGGCGCAGACGGTGAACCCGGCGGTGTCATCACCGACATCTGGATCGACACAGCCGAGGTGATGTTCCGCTACCTCGAGGTGCAGACCCCAGGCGGGCGCAGCGTCATGGTCCCCATCTTCTTCTGCCGCATCACGCGATCGGGCGTGAAGGTGCAGGCGGTGCTGGGTCACCAGTTCGAGGACGTTCCGGCCATCAAGCATCCCGAGCAGATCACCTTCCTTGAGGAAGAGAAGGTCATGGGTTACTTTGGCGGCGGCACGCTCTACGCCGAACCCTCTCGGGCCGAGCCGTTGGTATGAGACCCGTGCGCAGTGCCCCGACACCGGCTTTGCAGCCACACCGCCACACGGCGGGTCTGCTGCAGGAGCATGACGAAGAACCGGTTCCCGGATTGCCCGAAGAACTGCCACAGGGTGAACGCATCCTGTGGCAGGGCGCGCCCCAATGGCGTGTGATGGCCCGTGAGGCCTTCCATCTTCGAAAGGTGGCCATCTACTTCGGGTTGATCGGGGTCTTGCGCCTGATGTTTCTGTTGGAAGAACAGCCCAGCGCCAAGGAATTGGCCAAGGGCATGGCGCCATTCCTGGTACTGGCCATCAGCGGTCTGTTCATCCTCTTGAGTCTGGCGTGGCTGAGTGCGCAGCACACGCTGTACACGGTCACCAACCGGCGGGTGGTGATGCGCATCGGCATCGTGCTGACGGTCACCTTCAACATTCCCTACAGCCGGATCACCGGCGCGAATCTTCGCCTTGGGGCCGACGGTGTGGGGGATATGACGCTCGAGGTCGAGCGGGAATCCCGAATTCCCTATCTGCAACTGTGGCCACATGCCCGTGCCTGGCACCTGCGCCATCCCCAGCCCACCTTGCGCGGGATCGGTGATGTCCAGCGCGTGGCCAGTGTGCTGACCGAAGCCTGGTCGCAAGCACGTGGCCTTCGCGCCCAAGCGAGCCAGGAAGTCGGGTATCGACACGATGCGCCCAGTGTGCGCACACCAGTGCACCAGGCCTGATCCACGACCATCCAAGGCGCACTCCATGTCCAGCCACCACGCCCATGAAGCTCCCCTGGTGACGCCAGCCGCGCTGGCCATTCTGGGCAGTCTGCTGTTGCTGACGGTGCTGATCGTGGCCGCCGTTCGCTGGTCGGGCATGGACATCCGCCACCCCGATGCCCCCAGCGTACAGGTCACCGCACTGCGCTTTCTTGACCTGCCCGACGGCTCCATCGATGTCCTCGACGGTCAGTCCGGGCAGCGCATCACCGTGATCGACGGTGAAGCCGGTTTCCTGCGCGGGGCACTGCGGGTGCTCAGCCACGACAGGCTGAGGCGGGGCTTGGGGCCGCAGGCGCCATTTGAGCTGCACCAGCGCCAGGACGGACGCCTGACGCTGATCGACCCCCAGACCGGCATGCGACTCGACCTGGAGTCCTTCGGTCCCCAACACGCCAGCACATTTTCCCGATTGATCCAGAAGGAGAGACCATGAGCACCGAACGCCACGCCCTGCCCGCCGAGCTGGCCGCACCGGGTTTCGCCAGCTCCGATGACGCCTCACGCAAGGCCAAGGAAACCACGCTGCTGAGCCCGCGTTTCTACACCACCGACTTCAAGGCCATGGATGCGATCGACGTGTCGCCCGTGCGCGCCGAGTGGGACGCGATGATGGCCGAGTACGAAGGCGACAACAACCACGATCACTTCCAACGCGATGCCGAATTCGGTGAGGAGGCCCGCGCCAGCTTGGCTGCGCTGACCCCCGAGCTGCGCAAGGAATTCGTCGACTTTCTCATCACCTCGGTGACCTCGGAGTTTTCCGGCTGCATCCTGTACAACGAGATCGCCAAGAACGTCGACAACCCCGACATCAAACAGCTGATGCGCTTCATGGCGCGCGATGAGTCGCGGCATGCAGGTTTCATCAACCAGTCGCTGCGCGACTTCGGTATCGGCATTGATCTGGGTGACCTAAAGCGAACCAAGAAGTACACCTACTTCAAGCCCAAGTACATCTTCTACGCCACCTACCTGTCCGAGAAGATCGGCTACGCGCGCTACATCAGCATCTACAGGCAGCTGCAGAAGCACCCCGAGAAGCGCTTCCACCCCATCTTCAGGTGGTTCGAGCGTTGGTGCAATGACGAGTTCCGACACGGTGAATCGTTCGCACTGATCATGCGGGCCAATCCCCACCTGCTGCAGGGCGGCAACACGCTTTGGATCCGCTTCTTCTTGCTGGCCGTGTACGCCACCATGTACGTGCGCGACCACACCCGGCCCATGCTGCACAACGCCATGGGCTTGGACTCCACCGAGTACGACTGGCAAGTCCTGCAGATCACGTCTGAGATCACCCAACAGGTCTTCCCCCTGACGCTGGACCTCGAACACCCGGAGTTCCGCGCCAGGATGAACCGACTGGTCGACATCTCCCGCCGCATGGAACAGGCCAAGGAACGCGGGGGACTCATCGGTAACCTGCAGCGCGCCGGCTGCGCGGTGGCGGGCGCCTGGACCTTCGCCCGGCTTTACCTGATGCCGGTGAAATCGCACGAACTGCCCCAGCAGATTCGCCTTCAGCCGACCTGGTGAGCACGACGATCGCCCACCGACGAATCATGAGCGCCAACGCCCATGGCTGACTGGCTTTTGCCCATCGTCTTTGCCATCTTCATCTGGTGGTTCAGCACCGGCGTGGTGATTCTGCTGGATGGCCTGCCGCACCGCACATTCCGGTGGAGCCTGGTGATTTCGAGTGCACTGGCCATCGGTGCCCTGATGGGATTGGCGCACACGGCCGATCAGACGACGGTGGCCGGTGCCTATTGCGCCTTCACCTGCGCACTGCTGCTGTGGGGTTGGCATGAACTGGCTTTTCTCACCGGCTGGATCACCGGGCCACGCAAGACGGGCCACACGCCGGGTTGTTCGCGGTGGCGCCATGCCTGGCAGGCCGTGCAGGTCATCCTGTGGCACGAGCTGTGGCTGCTGCTTTCCTTGAGCCTGTTGGTAGCCCTCACCTGGCAGCAGCCCAATCAGGTCGGCCTGTGGACCTTTGTGGTGCTGTGGTGTATGCGGGCCAGCGCCAAGCTCAACCTGTTTCTTGGCGTGCGCAACCTCGGTCTGGAATTCCTGCCCAAGCACTTGAGCTACCTCCAGCACTATTTCCGCAAAGCACCCCTGAATCTCCTGATGCCCTTGTCGATCACGGTGTCGACCGTGGTGGTGGTGTGGCTGTTGCACGGCGCCATCTCGGCCCCAGCCGGCAGCGCCACGGCGATCGGCCAGCTCCTGGTGGCCACCATGTTGGCGATGGGGGTGCTGGAACACTGGATGCTGGTCTTGCCCCTGAACCCCAGCACCTTGTGGCGGTGGGCGCTTCGCGAAGGGCGTCAGTCCCCTTGTGCCTCGCCTTTGGACACCCAGGGCACCGGTCCCGCGATGGGGACCAACAGCTCAACCGCCATCGGCGGCTTGCCGGGATCCGGCGGTACACAGCTTCGGATCCAACACGATGAAGACCTTCTACACGCCCGCTCGGCCTGAGACGCCGTTCACATCGGCGCTGCAGGCAGGGTCCTTGGGGCCCGAAGACCGAAGGCCACACGCCATCGTGATCGGCAGCGGCTTTGGCGGCCTGGCTGCGGCTGTGCGGCTAGGCGCCAAGGGTTACCGCGTGACGGTCCTGGAGAAGCTCGACAAGGTCGGCGGCCGCGCCTATGTGTGGCAGCAGGACGGATTCACCTTCGACGCCGGCCCCACCATCATCACCGCGCCGCATCTCCTGGAGGAACTCTGGACACTGTGCGGCCAAAGGATGAGCGACCATGTGCCGCTCAAGGCCATGGACCCGTTCTACCGGATTCGGTTCGACGACGGAACGCACTTCGACTACTGCGGGGACACCACCCGAATGCGGGATGAGGTGGCGCGCTTCGACCCAGCCGATGTCGACGGCTATGACCGCTTCATGGCCTATGCGGAAAAGTGCCGCAAGCTCGGGTTCGAGGGCCTGGGCACGGTGCCCTTCGACAGCGTTTCCGACCTGCTGGCGGCCGTGCCTTCGATGGTGCGAATGCGCGCGTGGACGCCCATCTACGACCGTGTGGCCTCGTTCCTGCGCAACCCAAAGCTGCGTGTGGTGTTCAGCTTCCATCCCCTGCTGATCGGTGGAAACCCCTTCTCCGTCACCTCGGCCTATGCGCTGATCAACGCCTTGGAAAAGCGCTGGGGCGTGCACTGGGCCATGGGCGGTACCGGTGCGTTGGCGCAGGGGCTGGCCCAACTGATCCGCGGACAAGGCAATGAGATTCGCTTGAATAGCGAGGTGCGCCGAATCGAGGTGGATCAAGGCCGGGCCCAAGGCGTGGAATTGGCCAACGGCCAGAGGATTCCCGCCGATCTGGTGGTGTGCAACGGCGATGTGGCCTGGACCTACAAGCACTTGATCGCACCGGAACACCGTCGGCATTGGACCGATCGGCGCGTGGAAAAGGGCAAGTACTCGATGAGCCTGTTCGTCTGGTATTTCGGAACCAACCGGCGCTACGAAGACGTGCCGCACCACATGCTCGTGCTGGGTCCTCGGTACAAGGAGTTGCTCAGAGACATCTTCAAGCGCCATCGCCTGGCACCGGATTTCAGTCTGTACCTGCACCGGCCCACCGCCAGCGATCCGGCCATGGCGCCTGCAGGCTGCGACGCCTTCTATGCGTTGTCACCGGTGCCGCACCTGGACAGCGCCACCGACTGGCCGGCCACCGCTGAACGCTATCGCCTGGCGGTGCAGGAGGCCCTGGAGCGTTCCGTGTTGCCCGGGCTGGGTCAGCATGTCGTGACCTCACGCGTGACCACGCCGCTGGATTTTCAGGATCGCTTGCTGTCCTTCAAGGGCGCCGCCTTCGGGCTTGAGCCACTGCTGCTGCAAAGTGCCTGGTTCCGCCCCCACAACCGCAGCGAAGACATCGAGCACCTCTACATGGTGGGCGCCAGCACGCATCCAGGCGCCGGCGTGCCGGGTGTGCTGATGTCGGCCATGGCCCTGGACAAGGTCATTCCGGTCGCCCAGGAATTCAAAACCCGATCAATGGCCGCGCGATGAGCACCCTTTCGACGACCGCCTCCAACGGCGCCATGGACCCGGCCGATGCATTCGACCTCAAGGCCTGTCGGCGTTTGATGCGTGGTGGCTCCAAGACCTTCTTTGCCGCTTCATTGCTGCTGCCGCCGCGGATCCGGCTGGCGGCCACCGCCTTGTATGCCTTCTGCCGGGTGGCCGATGACCTCGTCGATGATGGAGCTGACAAGCAGGCGGCCATGGAAGAGTTGCGGCGGCGCCTGGACGCCGTCTACCGTGCCCGCCCCTATCCGCTGGAGTCTGACCTCGCGCTCGCCCTCGTGGTGCACCAGCACCAGATTCCACGCGCGCTGTTGGATGCCCTACTCGAAGGATTCGCCTGGGATGCCCAGCAGCGCCAGTACCACACGCTGGAGGAGCTGCACGCCTACGCCGCACGCGTGGCGTCTACCGTGGGCGCCATGATGACCCTGATCATGGGCGTCAGGAGCGCGGCTGCGCTGTCGCGCGCCTGTGACCTGGGCGTGGCCATGCAGTTGACCAACATTGCACGCGATGTGGGCGAGGACGCCAGGGCCGGTCGCCTTTATCTGCCCAGGGACTGGCTGCGTGAGGAGGGAGTCGAGCCCGAGGCCTGGATGCGGCAGCCCGTGTTCCAAGCTTCGATCGGGCGCGTCGTGCAACGGCTTCTGAGTGAAGCGGATCGGCTGTACGCACGCGCCGATCAGGGGGTGGCGCTGCTGCCGCGCGACTGCCAGGCCGCCATTCGCGCGGCCGGTATGGTGTATGCCGAAATCGGCCGTGAAGTGGAACGCCATGAGCTCAACTCGGTCGATCGCCGCGCGGTGGTGAGCAGCCGCCGCAAGCTCATGCTCGTGGGCAAGTCGCTGGCGCGGCCCACCCGACCACGCCGAATCCTGGACAGCGATACCGACTGGGACCCCGCGCTGCAGGCCACCCAGTTCTTGGTGGACGCGGCCGTTGGCTCGGCGGCCACTTCCCCGGAGAGCGAGTCACAAGATCAGATGGAAAACGGGCGCGTGGTGTGGTTGATCGACCTGTTCGAGCGCCGTGAGGCCGAGCGCCGTCGGCGCAACAACCATGCAGGTCTGGAACCGGAAGCCTTGGCCTCGACCTGGGTGGACCGCGGTCTTCTGCGCAACGCCAAGGTCCATTGAACCCTGAACCCATCCCATGGAAAGCAGCCACTGGCCCCTGATCCTGATTGAAGGGGTTCTGGTCTTCGGTGGCGCCTTGGCTTTTGGCTGGTGGCAGCTTCGATCGGTCAAGCGAGACCGCGAAGAGTCCAAACGGCGCGCCGAGCAGGCGCGGGCCGCTGAACAATCGGCGGGCCAAGGCAACGGTGCCCACAGCCCAGATCGTTCGGACGGCTCCGGTACCCCAGGCGCCGGAACTTAGGCCTACCGCCCACGCGCTAGGCCAGGCGCGGCATGCGAAACGGCAGCATCATCCGCACCGGCCACGACGCCAGGCGCCTGGCATCCAAGGACTCATGCACCGCATCGATCACTTCACCATCGAGTGAGGTGCGCACGAGGTCCCGCACATAGAAGGGCGTGTTCTCAAAGACCTTCAGCACCTGCGCCCTGTGATTCGGATCCCCCCGGGTGGACCGCGCAATGCCCCAGGCGGTGTGCGCCAGCCTGTGGCGAGCAGGCGCTTCGAAGGTCTCGCTTTGGCCATCTGGTCGGAAACGCTGCAAGACCAGACGCTGCGCCCCCGACTTGCACTGCACGTCATAGATGACGGATGTGTGTCCGTTGGCGTGGGTGCTGCGCGACCAGTCCCAGCGCTCAAAGGGCCGATGGATGGGCTCATCGCCCTCGTTGGAGTCCAGGTACCCGTGCCCTTGCCAACGGGGTCCGCCATCATCAACCTCGACTTCCACGCGCGCACAGGGCGCCAGCGGCCCCCACCGATGCAAGCCCCGCTCATCCAGGTCAGCGCGGAAGAAAGTGAAGGCACTGGGATGGATCCGTATCCGCCCACGAAGCCGCCTGGGCAGGGGACATTCGCGCTCGTCGAAGTGGAGCTCAAACCATTGCCCGTTCCAACGCAGCGAACTGGGCCCGACCGTGAATTCGGTGGGAGAGCGGCTCAGGGAC
>JBEAWD010000200.1:0-12468 GCA_041160585.1 Pseudomonadota bacterium
CAGCTTGCGGGCGACAAAATAATCGTCCTCCAGCGCAATCTTCTCCAGCGCCATGGCCAGCTTGAACAGCGGGTCGTCGTGCAGGCCCGTGGCAGCAAGCACTTCGTGACAGGTCTCGCGCATCAGCTTGGCGCGGGGGTCGTAGTTCTTGTACACGCGGTGGCCAAAGCCCATGAGCTTCACGCTCGAGTTCTTGTCCTTGACCTGCTTGATGAACTCGCCGATCTTCTCCACGCCGCCTTGCTTCTGGATGTCGCCCAGCATGTTCAGACAGGCCTCGTTGGCACCACCGTGCGCAGGGCCCCACAGGCAGGCAACGCCCGCCGCAATGGCCGCAAACGGGTTCGTGCCCGAGGAACCGCACAGGCGCACGGTTGAGGTCGAAGCGTTCTGCTCGTGGTCGGCGTGCAGGATGAAGATGCGGTCCATCGCGCGCACCAGCACTTCGTTGGGCTCGTAATCTTCGCAGGGCGTGGCAAACATCATGCGCATGAAGTTCGCGGTGTAGCTCAGCGAATTCTTCGGGTAGATGTAGGGCTGGCCGATGCCGTACTTGTAGGACATGGCCACCAGCGTGGGCATCTTGGCGATCAGGCGGATGGCCGCAATGGCGCGGTGCTCCGGGTTATGCACATCGGTGCTGTCGTGATAGAAGGCTGACAGGGCCCCCACCAGGCCGGTCATCACCGCCATTGGGTGCGCATCGCGGCGGAAACCCCGCAGGAAGAACTGCATCTGCTCGTTGACCATCGTGTGCATGGTCACAAGCTTGTCGAAATCCTTCTTCTGCGTCGGATTGGGCAGCTCACCCTTGAGCAGCAGGTAGCACACCTCCATGAAGTCGCAGTTCTGCGCCAGCTGTTCAATCGGATAGCCGCGGTACAACAGCTCACCCTTGTCACCATCGATGTAGGTGATCGTCGAATTGCACGAGGCCGTGCTCAGGAATCCGGGGTCATAGGTGAACTTGCCCGTCTGGCCGTAGAGCTTTCGGATGTCGATCACATCGGGGCCAACCGAGCCCTTGTAGATCGGCAGATCCATGCTGGGGCTGCCGTCGGAGAACGACAGGGTCGCTTTCACATCAGAGGGAGTCATCTCATCTTCCTTTCGCTTGTGTCCTCATGCGGGCGTGCGCATCAGCGCCAGCACCTCCGCCACTTCCTCGGTCGCCCATTCGCCTTCTGGTTCTCTGCGGCGCAGCAGCAGGTCCAGCAAATCGTTGTCGGCCAGGTCCATCAACTTCATCAGCGCATCGGCCTGCCCATGCGTGAGGGACTCCTCGTGCCGCCTGAAGAACCGCTCGATGAAGAGGTCGTTCTCCAGCAGGCCGCGCCGGCAGCGCCATTTGATCTGGTTCACCGCCGCCGCTCCCAGCCGCTCGTGGGCCCTTGTTCCGGGCGTCATGGGAGCAGTCTCGGCGACCATGCTTGCTCAGGGCTGAATATCGGGGGCTATCAGGGCAAAGATGTGACGATCGGTACCGTTGTCAGACCGCCCGCCGCACCATCAGTTCCTTGATCTTGCCGATGGCCTTGGTCGGATTCAAACCCTTGGGACATACGTCCACGCAGTTCATGATCGTGTGGCAGCGAAAGAGGCGATAGGGGTCTTCCAGGTTGTCCAAGCGCTCGCCGGTGGCCTGGTCGCGGCTGTCGGCGATGAAGCGGTAAGCCTGCAAGAGACCAGCCGGGCCCACGAACTTGTCCGGGTTCCACCAGAAGCTCGGGCAACTGGTGGAACACGAGGCGCACAGGATGCACTCGTACAGGCCATTGAGCTCCTCCCGCTCCTCCGGCGACTGCAGACGCTCCTTCTCCGGAGGGATCGTGTCGTTGACCAGATAAGGCTTGATCGAGTGGTACTGCTTGAAGAACTGCGTCATGTCCACGATCAGGTCGCGGATGACGGGCAGCCCCGGCAGCGGCTTGAGCACCACGGTACCCGGCAGGCTGCGCATATTGGTCAGACAAGCCAAGCCGTTCTTGCCATTGATGTTCATGGCGTCCGATCCGCACACACCCTCGCGGCATGAACGGCGAAAACTCAGCGTGGGGTCCACCGCCTTGAGCTTCATCAGAGCGTCCAACAGCATGCGCTCGGAACCGTCGAGTTCCACCTCGAGCGTCTGCATGTAAGGCTTGGCGTCGGTATCGGGGTCGTAGCGGTAAATCTGGAAGCTGCGCTTGGTCATGGGTACCTCTCACTCTCATCTAACCGGTTGGTGACAGAGCTCGCTTTGCTCGGTCTGTCCCGCAATATCATCAGAATGTCCTGACCTTGGGCGGAATGCTCTGTGCCGTCAGCGGCTTCAGGTTCACCGGCTTGTAATCGAGTCGGTTGCCATCGCTGAACCACAGGGTGTGCTTCATCCACTCCCGGTCGTTGCGACCATTGGGGAACTCGGGGCAGTCGCCGTAGTCGTTCACCGTGTGGGCCCCGCGGCTTTCCTTGCGGGCAGCGGCAGACACCATCGTGGCGTTGGCCGACTCGATGAGGTTCTCCACCTCCAGCGCCTCGATGCGCGCGGTGTTGAAGACCTTGGACTTGTCCTTCAGGCCAATCGACTTGGCCCGCTCGGTAATGGCCGCCATCTTGGCCACGCCCTCGTCCATGCTCGCCTGGGTGCGGAACACGCCAGCATGCTGCTGCATGGTCTTGCGGATGTCGTTGGCCACATCCTGCGCGTACTCGCCGTCGGTGGCCGTATCCAGGCGTGCCAGACGCGACAGGGAACGGTCGGCCGCATCGGCCGGCAAGTTCTTGTGGTTGCGCGACTTGCTCGTGAACTCGACGATGTGGTTGCCCGCAGCACGGCCAAACACCAGAAGGTCCAACAGGGAATTCGTGCCCAGACGGTTGGCGCCGTGCACGCTTACGCAGGCGCACTCACCCACCGCATACAGACCGTTGATGATCTTTTGCGAACCGTCGGCTGCAGGGGCCACCACCTGACCATGGATGTTCGTGGGAATTCCACCCATCTGATAGTGGATCGTGGGCACCACGGGAATCGGCTCCTTGGTGATGTCCACGTTGGCGAAGTTGTGTCCGATCTCATAAACCGAGGGCAGCCGCTTCATGATGGTCTCGGCGCCCAGGTGCGTCATGTCGAGCACCACATAGTCCTTGTTGGGCCCGCAACCGCGGCCTTCCTTGATTTCCTGGTCCATGCAGCGCGAGACGAAGTCACGCGGCGCCAGATCCTTCAGGGTGGGCGCGTAGCGCTCCATGAAGCGCTCGCCGTTGCTGTTGCGCAGGATGGCGCCCTCGCCACGACAGCCTTCGGTCAGCAGCACACCTGCGCCGGCCACGCCGGTGGGGTGGAACTGCCAGAACTCCATGTCTTCCAGGGGAATGCCGGCACGGGCGGCCATCCCCAGGCCGTCTCCGGTGTTGATGAAGGCGTTGGTGGACGCCGCGAAGATCCGGCCCGCACCACCGGTGGCCAGAAGCACCGTCTTGCCCTCGAGGATGTGCACATCGCCGGTTTCCATCTCCAGCGCGGTCACGCCCACCACGTCACCGTCGGCATCGCGAATCAAGTCGAGTGCCATCCACTCGACGAAGAACTGCGTGCGTGCCTTGACGTTCTGCTGGTACAGCGTGTGCAGCATGGCGTGGCCAGTGCGGTCTGCAGCCGCGCAGGCGCGCTGAACCGGCTTTTCGCCGTAGTTGGCCGTGTGACCACCAAAGGGTCGCTGGTAGATGGTGCCGTCCGGGTTACGGTCGAACGGCATGCCAAAGTGCTCGAGTTCGTACACGACCTTGGGTGCCTCTCGGCACATGAACTCGATGGCATCCTGGTCACCCAGCCAATCCGAACCCTTGACGGTGTCGAAGAAGTGGTAGTGCCAGTTGTCCTCGCTCATGTTGCCCAGCGACGCACCGATGCCGCCCTGTGCGGCCACTGTGTGCGAACGGGTCGGAAACACCTTGGACAGCACCGCCACATTCAAACCCGCGCGCGCCAGCTGCAGCGACGCCCGCATCCCGGAGCCACCCGCCCCGATGATCACCACGTCGAACTTGCGCTTGGGCAAGGAACTTCCTACTGCCATGATCAAAGCCTCCAGAGAACCTGAACCGCCCAACCCGTGCAGCCCACGAGCCACACGATCGTGAACACCTGCAGCAACAGCCGCGTGCCCACCGGCTTGACGTAATCCATCCAGATGTCGCGCACACCCACCCAAGCGTGCCAGCCCAGGGCCACGATGACAACGAAGGTCAGGACCTTCATCCACTGCGCGGAAAAGATGGCTGCCCAACGGTCATAGCCCAGCGGCCCACCGAACAGCACCTGCACCAGCAGGACGATCGTGAACAGGGCCATCAGACCCGCCGTCACGCGCTGGCTAAGCCAGTCGCGCATGCCATAGTGCGCGCCCACGACGATGCGCTTGGATCCGTAGTTCTGTTGCATGCCCAATCCCCTCAGAACAGACCGAACAACTTCGCGCCAAGCGCCGCGGTCAGCACCACGCTGGAGACCAGCGTGACGATCGCCGAGGAATGACCCTGCTCCTTGGTCACGCTGTGGGTCATGTCCATCCACAGGTGGCGCACACCGGCGATGAAGTGGTGCAGGTAAGCCCAAATCAGGGCCAAGGCCACCAGCTTCACAAACCACCCTGGAACGAATCCGATGCCCACGCCGAAGGCGGCCGTGAACTGTTCGTAGCTGATCTCAGACGTCAAGCTCACATCCAGCAGCCACACGATGAAGGGCAGCAGCAAGAACATGAGCGCACCACTGACGCGGTGCAGGATAGACACAATGCCCGCCGGCGGCAGCCGGTACTTCAGGATTTGCGTGACGTGGATGTTGCGATAGGTGGGACGCGGTTTGAGGGCCTCGGCCATCGGTTTACTCCTCAACTTCAGGCAACCGCCCGCCGGTAGGGCCGGTTGTTTCGAATCGAACGGGTCATTCTATTGCGGCGCAGCATACGCTCGACTGACGGTTCGGGGGCTTCGCGCGAGCCCATCAGTTGAGCTCGTTGCGGTAATGGTGGGCCTCGGTACGGTACAGGCCACGGCGCAGCTCCACCGGCTTGTCGTCGTACGAATAGGACAAGCGCTCCACGCTGAGAAGCGGAGCACCCTCGGCCACCTCCAGCCACTGGGCCGCGGCCGCATCGGCCACCACGGCGCGCAGCTTCTCACTTGCGCGAATCATGTGCACGCCGAACTCGGTTTCGAACATGGCGTACATCGGCCCCCGATACTGCGTCAGTCGCTCGGCGCTCAAGCCCTTGAACAGGCCGCCGGGCAGCCAGATTTCGTCGAGCACCACCGGGTGCCCCTGTGCCGACAGGGTGCGCCGGATCTGGACGGCCGACTCACCACCCTTCATGTCCAGCGCGCGCGCCACATCGGCCGGTGCACGCACGCGGCGGCAGTCCAGCACACGGCGGCTCATGCGGCCAGCCACGCCGGCCGCCTCAAGGGAATCGGGCACCAGACGCAGGAAACGGTACTGGGTCAGCTGCTCGGAATGGGTGGCCACGAAGGTGCCCTTGCCCTGGCGCCGGACCAGGCGGTTCTCGGTGGCCAGTTCGTCGATCGCCTTGCGCACCGTACCCTGGCTGACCTTGTAGCGCACCGCCAGCTCCATCTCGCTGGGAATGACCTCGCCGGGCCGCCATTCGCCCGATTGAAGACTGCGTGTGATCAGGGCCTTGATCTGCTGATAAAGGGGGCTGAACGCCGGAGCGGCATCACCCGCGTCGTCGCGCATCGTGTTGGCGGAACCCATGCAAGGATTGCATCACACACCGCCACTCGGCGTCCACCTCTTTGTCTTATATAAGACATAAGATACGGGGTTTCCCTCCCTGTCAGCGGGTTTCTGACCTAAACTGGCGCCACCCGCGTATCAATCCCTGGAGTCCTCATGAGCAAGAAGCCCGTTCGCGTGGCCGTCACCGGCGCTGCCGGACAAATCGGTTACGCCCTGCTGTTCCGCATTGCCTCTGGCGAAATGCTGGGCAAGGACCAGCCCGTCATCCTGCAGTTGTTGGAAATTGCGGACGAAAAGGCCCAGAACGCGCTCAAGGGCGTGATCATGGAACTGGAAGACTGCGCCTTCCCGCTGCTGGCTGGCGTCGAGGCCCACTCCGACCCGCTGACCGCGTTCAAGGACACCGACTACGCCCTGCTGGTGGGCGCCCGGCCGCGCGGCCCCGGCATGGAGCGCGCCGACCTGTTGGCCGCAAACGCCCAGATCTTCACCGCACAGGGCAAGGCCCTGGACAAGGTGGCCAGCCGCAACGTCAAGGTGCTGGTGGTGGGCAACCCGGCCAACACCAACGCCTACATTGCCATGAAGAGCGCGCCCAGCCTGCCGGCAAAGAACTTCACCGCCATGCTGCGCCTGGACCACAACCGTGCCGCCAGTCAGATTGCCGCCAAGATGGGCATCGCCGTAGGCGACATCGAGAAGTTGGCCGTCTGGGGCAACCACTCTCCCACGATGTACGCCGACTACCGCTTCGCCACCGTCAATGGCAAGTCGGTCAAGGACAGCATCAACGACCACGACTGGAACGCCAACGTGTTCCTGCCGACCGTGGGCAAGCGAGGCGCGGCCATCATTGCCGCGCGCGGCCTGTCATCGGCCGCCTCGGCGGCCAACGCCGCCATCGACCACATGCGCGACTGGGCCTTGGGCACCAACGGCCGTTGGGTCACCATGGGCGTGCCCTCCAAGGGCGAGTACGGCATCCCCAAGGAAGTCATGTTCGGCTACCCCGTCACCTGCGAGGGCGGCGAGTACAAGATCGTCGAGGGCTTGCCCATCGACGCCTTCAGCCAAGAGTGCATCAACAAGACCCTGGCTGAACTGCAGGGCGAGCAGGACGGGGTCAAGCACCTGCTGTGACCCGGCCGTGCGGCGCCGGCCAACCAGGCGGGCGTGCGCCGTACTACAGTTGGGCCTGAACCATCAGGGCCGGCGTCCCTCGGGTCGCCGGCCCTCATTTTTTCAGGTGTTGACGTGCCCACTGCGTTCTCCCGGTCTGCCCACCCTGCCGCCCTGCTGTTCGAGGAAGGCGAGCCTGCCAGCAGCCTGCCGGTGTGCGACCACTACAGCGGCGTCGAGAACCGCATGCGCAAGAGCCTGACACTGCAGGCCGAGCTGGGCCCAATCTTTGACGTCACCCTGGACAACGAGGACGGCGCGCCCGTTGGTGCCGAGGTCGAACACGCGCACCTCATCGCCGAACTGCTGGCCGGATCGGACAACCGCTGGGGCCGAGTCGGTGTGCGGCTGCTGGATGTCACGCACGAACGGTTTGAAGACGTGGTGCGCGTGGTGTTGTCGGCTGCGCGGCGCCCCGCCTACCTGATGATTCCCAAGCCACGCGGGGCGGCCGATATCCAACAGGCTGCGAACAGCATCGACGCGCTGGGCGGCGTCGACGTCCCGCTGCATGCGCTGGTCGAGACCCATGGCGCCTTGCGCGAGGTGTTCGAGCTGGCCGCACACCCGCGCGTCGAGTCACTGTCCTTCGGATTGATGGACTTCGTCAGCGCCCATCGTGGCGCCATTCCCCAATCGGCCATGGGGGTGGAGGGCCAATTCACACATCCCCTGGTGCACCGAGCCAAGCTCGAGATCAGTGCCGCCTGCCATGCGCATGGCAAGGTGCCCTCGCACTGCGTGGTCACGGAGTTCAAGAACCTCCAGGCGCTCGGCGCAGCCGTCCAGCGTGCCCGGATGGAGTTGGGCTACGCGCGAATGTGGAGCATTCACCCCGATCAGATCCGGCCCATCGTGCAGGCCTTCACCCCGACGGTCGACGAGGTTGAGCAGGCGCTGGAGATTCTGCTGGCTGCGCAAGCGGCGGACTGGGCACCGGTACGACACCGGGACACCCTGCACGACCGCGCCAGCTACCGCTACTTCTGGCAAGTGCTGCAGCGGGCACAGGCCAACCCTGAGCGGGCACACACCATCCCCGCCGATGTCAGGGCGCGCTGGTTTGACGGAGCCCGTACATGAGGCCGGCGCTCCAGCTCGGAGCTGCCTTCAGCCGAACGATCGCCGTGGTCGCCACGGCCATCGCCATGACCACGCCCATGGTGCCGGCGGTGCTGGCGCCTCAGGCTGCGCAGGCCGCGCTGCCCGCGCCAGCCAAGCCGAGTACCAGCAAGGCATCGACCACGGCGGCGGCGAACCCCGGCAAGGCCGCTACCGCCGCCGACAAGGCGCGCGCAGCCGCACGCAAGGCCACGGTAGCCGCCGGCGCCGCCGCCGCGGCGGCCGCCACCACCCTGGCGCTGGCCAGCGACGAGCAGCGCCACGCCTATACCCTGGCGCATCTGGGTGAGTACCAATGCGAGTTCAAGCGAATGATC
The DNA here is from genome assembly GCA_041160585.1 of Pseudomonadota bacterium. Taxonomy (GTDB): domain Bacteria; phylum Pseudomonadota; class Gammaproteobacteria; order Burkholderiales; family Burkholderiaceae_C; genus RFTU01. The sequence goes on from JBEAWD010000200.1 coordinate 8,365, forward strand.
CGGGTGCTGGCACACCCGCGACAGGAAGGCTATGTGGACCTGCACTTCGACAAGCAGGTGGTCACGGCTCGGCCGGTGCTCTCCAGCACCGGTGCCGTCCGGCTGGAAGACGTCAAGGGTCGATACCTGATGGTGCAGATCGCCTTCAAGAGCATGCTGATGGACACCAAGATCGGCCAACGCGTGGCCGACGAGTGTCTGCATGACGCCCACCACGAAGCCCGACGCGCGGCCGCCGAAGCTCCGCCGGCCGAAGGCTTGGGCATCACCGTCCCGGGCCCCACAAATTAGTAGCCCAAGTCTTATATAAGACATAAAATAACAGAGTAAACCCAGAACTGGAGTTGTCACATGCTGCAAGCCTACCGAGCCCATGTCGCCGAACGCGCCGCCCTCGGCATCCCCCCCCTGCCCCTGGACGCCAAGCAGGTTGCCGCGCTGATCGAACTGATCAAGGCACCGCCGGCCGGCGAGGAGGCTTACCTGATGAACCTGCTGACCCATCGCGTACCGCCGGGCGTGGACGACGCCGCCAAGGTCAAGGCCTCCTTCCTGGCCGCCGTGGCCCATGGGGACGAAAAGGTGGCGCTGATCAACCGCGCTAAGGCCACCGAACTGCTGGGCACCATGGTGGGTGGCTACAACGTGCACCCGCTGATCGAACTGCTGGACGACGCTGATGCCGCCGTGGCCAACACGGCCGCGGAGGGCCTGAAGAAGACCCTGCTGATGTTCGATTACTTCAACGACGTGGCCGAGAAGGCCAAGGCAGGCAACCCACGGGCCAAGGCCGTTGTGCAGAGCTGGGCCGATGCCGAATGGTTCACCGGCCGGCCTGAAGTTCCCAAGAGGATCACCGTCACCGTGTTCAAGGTGCCCGGTGAAACCAACACCGACGACCTCTCCCCCGCGCCCGATGCCTGGAGTCGGCCCGACATTCCGCTGCATTACCTGGCCATGCTCAAGAACACGCGGCCCGACGCGGCGTTCAAGCCTGAGGAAGACGGCAAGCGCGGTCCGATGCAGTTCATCGAGGACCTGAAGAAGAAGGGCAACCTGGTGGCTTATGTGGGCGACGTGGTGGGCACCGGCTCTTCGCGCAAGAGCGCCACCAACAGCGTGATCTGGGCCACCGGTCAGGACATTCCCTTCGTGCCCAACAAGCGCTTTGGCGGCGTGACCCTGGGCGGAAAGATCGCCCCCATCTTCTTCAACACGCAGGAAGATTCGGGCGCCCTGCCCATCGAAGTGGATGTGAGCAAGCTCGAGATGGGTGACGTCATCGAGGTGCTGCCCTACGAGGGCAAGATTCTCCGGGACGGAGCGCTGGTCACCGAGTTTCAGCTCAAGAGCGACGTGCTCCTTGACGAGGTGCGGGCCGGCGGCCGCATCAACCTGATCATCGGCCGCTCGCTGACCGCCAAGGCCCGCGAGCTACTGGGCCTTCCCGCCTCCACCGCCTTCCGCCTGCCCCAGGCGCCCAAGGACAGCGGCAAGGGGTTCACCCTGGCGCAGAAGATGGTGGGCCGCGCCTGCGGTCTGCCGGTGGTGAACGGCAACCAGCAGGGCATCCGACCGGGCACCTATTGTGAGCCGCGCATGACCACCGTGGGTTCGCAAGACACCACGGGCCCGATGACCCGCGATGAGCTCAAGGACCTGGCCTGTCTGGGCTTCAGTGCCGACATGGTGATGCAAAGCTTCTGCCACACCGCCGCCTACCCCAAGGCAGTGGACGTGAAGACGCACCGCGAACTTCCACAGTTCATCAGCAACCGCGGTGGCGTGGCCCTTCGGCCGGGCGATGGCGTGATTCACTCATGGCTGAACCGTCTGCTGCTGCCCGACACCGTGGGCACCGGCGGCGATTCGCACACACGCTTCCCCATCGGCATCTCCTTCCCCGCCGGATCCGGCCTGGTGGCCTTCGGCGCAGCCACGGGTGTGATGCCGCTGGACATGCCCGAAAGCGTGCTGGTTCGCTTCAAGGGCCAGATGCAGCCGGGCGTGACGCTGCGCGACCTGGTGCATGCCATTCCCCTTTACGCCATCAAGGCGGGGCTGCTGACGGTGGCCAAGGCCGGCAAGAAGAACATCTTCAGCGGCCGAGTGCTCGAGATCGAGGGTCTGCCCGACCTGAAGGTGGAGCAGGCCTTTGAGCTCAGCGACGCCAGCGCCGAGCGCAGTGCCGCCGGCTGCACCATCAAGCTCAACCCCGAGCCGATCAAGGAGTACCTCACCAGCAACATCGTGCTGATGAAGAACATGATCGCCAACGGTTACGCCGACAAGCGCGCTTTGGAGCGTCGCATCAAGGCCGTGCAGGCCTGGTTGGATAAACCCGAGTTGCTCGAAGCGGACAAGGATGCCGAGTACGCTGCGGTGATCGAGATCGATTTGGCCGACATCAAGGAACCCATCGTCTGCTGCCCCAACGACCCCGACGATGCCAAGTTCCTCAGCGAGGTGGCCGGCACCAAGATCGATGAAGCCTTCATCGGATCGTGCATGACCAACATCGGCCACTTCCGTGCCGCAGCCAAGGTGCTGGGTGGTGCGCGCGACATCCCGGTCAAGCTGTGGGTGGCCCCGCCTACCAAGATGGATGAGAGCGAGCTGATCAAGGAAGGCCACTACGCCACCTTCGGATCGGCCGGCGCCCGCACCGAGATGCCTGGCTGCAGCCTGTGCATGGGCAACCAAGCGCAGGTACGTGAAGGTGCCACGGTGATGTCCACCAGCACGCGCAACTTCCCCAACCGTCTGGGCAAGAACACGAATGTGTTCCTGGGTTCGGCCGAGCTGGCTGCCGTGTGCTCCAAGTTGGGCCGCATCCCTACCCTGGCCGAGTACCACGAGGCCGTGGGCATCATCGGTCAGGACTCCGCCAGCATCTACCGCTACATGAACTTCGATCAGATCGAAGAGTATGCGGAGGTGGCCAAGGACGTGGCCGTCTGATGGCCACAAGGGGTTGTTCACCGACCCCTCACCCTCAAGGGGCCCCCCATGGGCCCCTTGTTCATTTCAGCCTGACCCCACCCTCAGAAAGACCTGCAGGCGCTGCAGCTCCTCTTCCAAGGCTTGCCGGAAGGCAGGGCCCCGCGGACGTACGCCGCGCACGTAACCGAAGTCGGCCTCCAGTCGGTTCACGCCGGCCAGATCCGGCTTGACGGACAGGTTGCCCCAACCAATCACCTGCCCCTGCCAAAGGAGCGGCATGGCGTAGTAGCCCCGCTCGCGCTTGGGTGCCGGCACATAGGCTTCAAAGCGGTAGGGCCAGCCCCAGAACCGCTCGAATCGGGTGCGGTCCCACACCACGGGGTCAAAGGGCGCCAGAAGGTGCACACCCTTCGGATCGGCATGCCGACTCGACCGCGGCGCTTCTCCGTTCGGCCAATACCAGTCCATGCCGTCCACCACGGCATGCGACAGGCGCCTCTTTGCGCGCGCCAAGGCTGCTGAGCGCAGCGGTTTCCACTGGGGCGCACCGTACAACAGCCGCCCCACGAGCATCGACAGGGTTGGCCGCGGCACCGGCGCATACTGAGCCACCACCACATCCACCAGTTCGTCGTAGGCGGCCCCCGCGTCAACCGCATCAGGCCACGGCGTGCGAACCTCAAACAGCCGGACGCCCGATTCGCGGCGAGCCACCCGCAACAAGCCCCGGTAGAGCAGGCCATCCATCAACTGCGTGCTGGCCCGGGAATTGCCACCAAAGAAATTACGTGCGCCGCCCATGGCCAGGGCGGCGTCGACATCCCGGGGATGCACCACACCGCGCGAGCGGACAAACTCCAGCAGGCGATGGGCCTGATCCCATTGGGACTTCGGCCACGCGCGGTAACCCTGTCGGGGGTGCATCAAGGCATGCAGCCGCGCGGGCATGAAGCCATGGTTGATGAAGAAGTCCTCCTCGAGCTTCAGGCGAGGGTAGTGCCGCTCCAGGTCGCCCGCGAGGTAGCCCTTGACCCGGTGGCGCAGGATGAGGTCCTGCGCCCTGGCCGGGCTTCGAATGGGATCGGCCTGCACGAAGCCCAGGCGCTCCACGGCGCGGCCCAGGCCAGACGGCGCAAACAGCGAGCGCGCCAAGGCATATCG
>JBEAWD010000201.1:0-5362 GCA_041160585.1 Pseudomonadota bacterium
CGGAAGTAGTGAGTTCAATCTGCTGCTTGATCTGGGCGATGCGAGCTTTGATGTCCTCTGGAGAACCGTTGCCATTGACAACGGTCGTGTTGTCCTTGTCCACTGTGATTTTCTCGCAGACCCCGAGGTGCTGCAGGCTGGCATTCTCCAGCTTGTAGCCCTTCTCCTCGCTGATGACGGTGCCACCGGTCAGGATGGCGATGTCTTCCAGCATGGCCTTGCGGCGGTCGCCGAAGCCCGGCGCCTTGACCGCGACGGTCTTCAGGATGCCGCGGATGTTGTTCACCACCAGCGTGGCCAGCGCTTCGCCTTCAACGTCTTCGGCGATGATGAGCAGCGGGCGGCCGGATTTGGCGACTTGCTCGAGCACGGGCAGCAGGTCGCGGATGTTGGAGATCTTCTTGTCGAACAGCAACACGAAGGGGTTGTCCAGCACGGCGATCTGCTTGTCGGGGTTGTTGATGAAGTAGGGCGAGAGGTAGCCGCGGTCGAATTGCATGCCTTCGACGACGTCGAGTTCGTTGTTGAGCGACTTGCCGTCTTCAACGGTAATCACGCCTTCCTTGCCGACCTTTTCCATGGCGTCGGCGATGATCTTGCCGATGTCGCTGTCGGAGTTGGCGGAAATGGAGCCAACCTGCGCAATTTCCTTGCTGGTGGTGGTGGGCTTGGCCACCTTCTTGATTTCTTCGACGATCTGGGCGACCGCCTTGTCGATGCCGCGCTTCAGATCCGTGGGGTTAAAGCCCGCGGCGACATACTTGAAGCCTTCGCGCACGATGGCCTGGGCCAGCACGGTGGCGGTGGTGGTGCCATCACCGGCGTTGTCAGAAGTCTTGGAAGCGACTTCCTTGACCATCTGGGCGCCCATGTTTTCGAACTTGTCCTTGAGCTCGATTTCCTTGGCCACGGACACGCCGTCCTTGGTCACGGTGGGGGCGCCGAAGGAGCGCTCGAGCACCACGTTGCGGCCCTTGGGGCCCAGGGTGACCTTGACCGCGTTGGCCAGGACGTTCACGCCCTCGACCATGCGGGCGCGTGCATCACCACCGAAAATGACGTCTTTTGCTGCCATGTTGTGTTCTCCGTATCCTAAAAATCAATAAATTTGCGCAAGCGCCGATTACTTCTCGACAACAGCGAAGAGGTCTTCTTCGCGCATGACCAGGAGTTCGTCGCCATCGACCTTCACGGTCTGACCGCTGTACTTGCCGAACAGCACGCGGTCACCCACCTTGATGTTCAGGGTCACGAATTCGCCCTTGTCGTTGCGCTTGCCAGGGCCCACGGCCAGGACTTCACCCTGGTCAGGCTTCTCGGCAGCGTTGTCGGGGATCACGATGCCCGAGGCCGTCTTGGTTTCGTTTTCCAGGCGCTTGACGATCACGCGATCGTGCAGGGGACGCAGCTTCATACCATCTCCTTGTGAGAAAAAACTAAGTGCAACCGTTCGAAAGCCATCAGCCCGAACGGTCTGACGTCATGGGGAGCCACCTTCCGACTGGGCCGGAGCGGCTGTTAGCACTCAAAGCTTCCGAGTGCTACCAAACCATTATAGGGACGCCTTCGACCGCTTCAAGAGCGGGGCCCTTGCGGATCAGGGTTTTCCCCTGATCAGCTGCAGAGCGCGAACTCGAAGGTCACGTCCTCACCGGAAGGCTTGAGCCGGCCTTCGGTGTCTGCCTTCAGGAAGCGCACGGCCACCATCAGACGGTGGCCGGTGATTTCGGGCACCAGCTCCAGCCGGTCATCCAGGTTCAGCCGCAGCAGCTGGTAGGGCTTGCCCTGGGGCAGGCTTTGCTGGAACTGCCCACCGGGTGCGGCCGCGCGCACCGGTTGGCCCGATTCGCGCACCAGGCCCATGATCAGCCGCACACCTTGGGCGACGGCCTGCAGGCCGGCTGTCCAGCGCTGAAGGTCGGCGCGGCGCAGGGTGGCCGCGCGGTGCAGCCACGCGTGGTAGCCCGGCGCATCGAACTCGAAGGTGCCGCCGGGCACCGCCGAACGGCCACGAAGGCCCATCAGCCACTCGTTGGCCGCGACTTCGGCACCCAGCTTGCCGCTGAGCCGGTTCAAGCCCTCGAAGGCCTCGCTGAACTGCGCGATCAACTGCTCCAGCGGCTCGGGTGCCACGGCCGGGTTGTCGCGGTAGCTTTGCAGCACCAGGCGCTGGCGGTCGAGTTCGCGCATCAGATCGCCCTTGAGGTCGGAGCGGCTCAGCAGCTCCATCACCTCGAACAGGGTCATCAGGGCATGGTGGTGGTCCACCTCGCCGTCGCGCGCCACCAGCAGCTGCATCCGCGCGAACAGACGCTCCAGGCGCAGCATGGTGCGCGCGCCTTCGTTGAGGGGGTATTCGTAGAGGATCAAAGCCGGGGAAAGACTGCTGGTGCGCGGCCGTGCAGCGGCCTCACCGAAAACGATCGCTGCATTGTTTCACACGCACCGCCAATGCGCCCACAGCGCCTGCACCGCACCCTGCAGTTCGGCCAGGCTCACGCCTTCGTTGAAGACCACGGCATCGGCCACGGCGCGTCGCGCAGCGCGCGTGGCCTGGCTGGCCATGATGCGCTGCACCTCGGCGGCCTGCAGGCCCGAGCGCGCCACCACCCGCGCCACCTGCGTGGTCTCCAGGCAATCCACCACCACGATCCGGTCGACCCTTGCGCGCCAAGCGGGGGACTCGGCCAGCAGGGGAATGTCGAACACCACGCTGCGCCCGCCGGCAGCCTGCATCAGCACCTGGCGCCGCTCAGCGATCAGCGGGTGCAGGATGGCCTCCAGGCGCTGACGTTGATGGGCGTCCTCGAACACCCGCGCGCGCATCGCAGCGCGGTCGAGTGAACCATCGACGGCCACCACGCCCGCGCCGAATTCAGCCGCAATGGCCGGCATCGCCGCCCCGCCCGCAGCCGTGAGTTCGCGCGACACCGCATCGGCATCAAAGCGCAGCGCCCCGCAGGCCTCGAAGAAGCCGGCCACTGTGCTCTTGCCTGAACCGATCCCGCCCGTCAGCCCAATCCGCATCACAGCCCCACCCAGTTCAGCAGAGGCCCGTGCCCCCACATCGCCACCACCCATGCGGCGCCGGCCAGGAAGGGCCCGAAGGGCACGAATCGGCCTTCGCGCAGGCGGCCGCGCGCCTTCATGCACAGGCCCACCGCAGCACCCGAGAGCGAAGCGAGGAACAGCACCGGCAGCAGCGCCATCGGCCCCAGCCACGCCCCCAGCGCGGCCAGCAGCTTCAGATCGCCACCGCCCATGGCTTCCTTGCCCGTGACCCGTTCGAAGGCCCACACCACGCACCACAAGCCACCGTAGCCCAGCACCGCCCCCCACAGCGCGTCCGACAGCGGCAGCGTCCAGCCCAAAGCCGCGGCGGCCAGGCCGCACCACAGCAGGGGCAGGGTCATCTCATCGGGCAGCAAGGTGGTGTCCCAATCCACCAGCGACATCGCCAGCAGCACCGCCGCCCACGCGCCCCACAACAGCGCCTGCGGCCCGAAGCCCAGGCGCCAGCCCATGGCCACGAACAACACCGCTGTGGCCAGTTCCACCACGGGATAGCGCCATCCGATGGCCGTGCCGCAGGCCGAGCACCGGCCCCGCAGCCGCAGCCAGCCGAGCACCGGCAGGTTCTCGTGCCACTTCAGCACATGGCCGCAGGCCGGGCAGTGCGAACGCGGCTGGCTCAGGCTCAGTTCCGGCTGCGTCTCAAGTCGATCTTGAAGGTGCTTGGCCAAGTCCAGCCGGCGCTGTCTCCACTCCTCAGGCTCAGGTGATGAGCCCGTGGCATCTGCCAGGCCATCACCGTTTTGCAGCTGCCAGCTGGTGTCCCACCACCAACGCCGCGCCATCATCAGTGGCAGCCGGCGCACCCACACATTGACGAAGCTGCCCGCGCACAGCCCGATCAGCGCCAGGCCCCAGGGGCTCCACAGCGGCCACAGGTCCAGGCCCAGGTTCATGGGGCGGCCTCCACGCTAGGCCACCGATCCGATCTGGAAGATCGGCAGGTACAGGGCCACCACGATGCCGCCAATCAGCCCGCCCAGAATCACGATCAGCACGGGCTCAAGAAGACTGGACAGGCCCTTGAGCCCTTGGTCCACCTCGGCCTCGAAGAAATCGGCCGTCTTGCCCATCATCTGCTCCAGCGAGCCCGACTCCTCGCCGATGGAGGCCATCTGCAGTAGCAGGGGCGGGAACACACCGGCGCGGTCCATGGCCGGCGTCATTCGCTGGCCGTTTGTCACCGCCTGCTGAACCTGACGCGTGGCCTGACTGAACACGCGGTTGCCGGCCACGCCGGCCACGCTGCCCAGTGCCTCCACCAAGGTGATGCCCGCCCCGACCAGGGTGGCCAGGGTACGCGCCCAGCGCGCCACCAAGGACTTGCCCACCAGATCACCCACCAAGGGCAGGGCCAGCAGGGCGGCGTCCATTCGGTATTGCAGGCGGTCAGAGCCCCGCACCAGGGCCCGCAGCGCGCACGCGCCCAAGCCCAGGGTGGCCAAGGCCCAGGCCCACCACGCCACCACGGCGTCCGATGCCCACACCACCATCCGCGTGGCCAGGGGCAGTTCTGCGCCGAAGGAGGCGAACACCTGCTCGAAGGTGGGCACCACCACCGCCATCATCACCGCCACCACGGCCAGCGCCACCGCCATCACCGCGGCGGGGTACAGCATGGCCGCGCGGATCTGCTGGCGCAAGGCCAAGTCCTTCTCCTCCTGCAGGGCTAGGCGTTCGAGTGTGTGCTCAAGCGTGCCTGAGGTTTCGCCCACCGCCACCATGCGGCAGTACAGGGCTGGGAAGCAGGCCGGGTGTTGAGCCATTGCACGCGACAGCGGCTGACCGGTGGCCACCGCGTGGCGTACCTCGCGCAGGATTCGCTGCAGAACCGGGTCACGCAGGCCACCGCCAATGAGGTCCAGCGCCTGCAACAAGGGCAGGCCCGCGCGGGTCATCGTGGCCAGTTGGCGTGTGAACACCACCAGGGCTGGCCGGCGCACGCGGCGCTGACCCGCCCACCATCGCCGCTGCACGCGCGTGACCACCACGCCCTGCCGCCGCAACTGCGCCTGCACGATGGCGGCGCCGGCGGCCTTCAGTTCGCCGCGAAGGGGCAGACCTTGGCGGTCCTTGCCTTCCCAGGCGAAGAGGTGTTCCTTGAACGGTGTCGTGCGGGTGTTGGACATGGGGCGTGCGACAAAGGACGGCGCAGGGCTGTTGCCCACCGGTTCAGCATATCGGAATGCCCGCCATCCGGCCCGCCTGTACCCCCGCCTGGGCGAGCATCTCGCCCCCCTTTTCCCTCAACACGGTGTACTCCACCACCCGCGCATCCGCGATCTCATCC
>JBEAWD010000206.1:0-3435 GCA_041160585.1 Pseudomonadota bacterium
GTAGTACATGTCGCCGTTCTGGGCCACCATGGCGAAGGCGATGGTGGGCATCAGGCCGCCGAACCAGCCGTTGCCGATGTGATACGGCAGCGACATCGAGGTGTACCGGATGCGGGTGGGGAACAGCTCCACCAGCATCGCCGCGATCGGGCCGTACACCATGGTCACGTAGATCACCAGGATCGACAGGATGATCACGATGCTGACCTTGTCCACCTTGGCCGGGTCGGCCTTCGCCGGGTAGCCGGCGGCCTTGAGCGACTCGGTCACCTCCTTCTTGAAGGCGGCGATGGCCTTGACGCTCTCCTCGTCGAACTTGCTGTTGACCACCTTGGCCGTCGGTGCGGTGATGGTTTTCTCGCCGATCTGCACCACAGCCGGGCCGGCGGGGCCGGTCTGGTTCTCGTAGCTCACCGAGCTCTGCGCCAGGAAGCGCTTGGCGATATCGCACGACTTGGTGAAGTCGATCTCGCGTGCCACCGGGTTGCCCTGGAACGAGCAGTCGCCGGGCGCGGCGGTCACGGTCACCTTGGCAGTGGCCTGGGCCTTGGCCAGGTCGGGGTTGGCCGCGTTGGTCAGCCAGTTGAACAGCGGGAAGTAGGTGACGACGGCCAGCAGCATGCCTGCAAGGATGATCGGCTTGCGGCCGATCTTGTCGGACAGCGAACCGAAGATCACGAAGAACGGCGTGCCGATGATCAGCGAGACCGCCACCAGGATGTTGGCGGTGGCGCCATCGACCTTGAGCACGTTGGACAGGAAGAACAGCGCATAGAACTGGCCTGAATACCACACCACCGCCTGGCCGGCCACCAGGCCGAACAGTGCCAGCAGCACGATCTTCAGGTTCTTCCACTGGCCAAAGGACTCGGCCAGCGGCGCCTTGGAGGTCTTGCCCTCGGCCTTCATCTTCTGGAAGGCCGGCGACTCGTTCATCTGCAGGCGAATCCACACGGAAATTCCCAACAGGGCGATGGACACGATGAACGGAACGCGCCATCCCCAGTCGGCGAACTCGGCTTCGCCGATCGCAGTACGGGTGCCCAGGATCACCATCAGCGACAGGAACAGGCCCAGCGTGGCGGTGGTCTGGATCCAGGCGGTGTAGGCACCGCGGCGGCCGTTCGGTGCATGCTCGGCCACGTATGTAGCGGCACCGCCGTACTCACCGCCCAGGGCCAGGCCCTGCAGCAGGCGCAGCACGATCAGGATGACCGGGGCGGCCACGCCGATGGAAGCGTAGGTGGGCAGGATGCCCACGATGAAGGTGGACAGGCCCATCAGCAGGATGGTCACCAAGAAGGTGTACTTTCGGCCGATCATGTCGCCCAGGCGACCGAAGAAGATGGCGCCAAAGGGGCGGACGATGAAGCCGGCGGCAAAGGCCAACAAGGCGAAGATGAACGCCGCAGACGGGTCGAGGCCGGCGAAGAATTGCTTGGCGATGATGGCCGCCAGGGAACCATAAAGGTAGAAGTCGTACCACTCGAATACGGTGCCGAGCGAGGAGGCGAAGATGACCTTCTTCTCCTCGGCGGTCATGGGGGGATGGTCGGCTTGTCCGACAGTCCCTGCGGGGTTCAATGCCATGGGGCAGCTCCTGGTTGGCGTGGAATTGGCCTTCTGCGAGGCCAATAACCCTACTTTTTATCAGGGCTCTGACCCTCATCTGACGGCAGGCCAACCCGGGCTTACGGATTGAGTATTTACCCTTATCTTCGGTTCCTCCATGCGGAATTCAAGGCATAAATAAGGGTAAACACCAGTAAAAAAGGGGCCCCGGCGAACCGGAGCCCCTTCAGAAGGGGTGCGGCGGCCCGGGGTATCGGGCCGCTGCGGCAGGCGATCAGGAGGCCTGCGTGTTGAGCGTATCCCCCTTGATGTTGGGGTAGCGCACGTGCTCAATGAGTTCCTGGATCTCCTGCTTGGGAGCCGGGGTGAACAGGCTCACCAGGATGATCACGGCGAAGCCCACCGGCACGCCGAACAGGCCTGCGGAAATCGGCAGCACGCCAAACCACAGGTCAACCGGCTTGTCCACACCGAAGATGGTGCGCATCCAGGCATGGTTGGAGGCCATGTAGTACAGCGTCACGCCGAAACCGGCGATCATGCCCAGCACCGCACCCGCGGAGGTGGCCCGCTTCCAGAAGATGCCCAGCACCAGGGCCGGGAAGAAGCCGGCTGCCGCGAACGAGAACGCCGCGGACACCAGGAACAGGATGTCGGCCTGCTTGGTCACGTACACCGTGTAGGCGGTGTAGGCCGCGACCAAGGCCACCACCAGCAGCAGGGCCTTGGAGATGGCCACGCGGCGAGCGGTGGACGCGTTCGGGTCGATCATCTTGTAGTACAGGTCGTGCGACAGCGCGTTGGCGATCGTCAGCAGCAGGCCGTCCGCAGTGGACAGCGCCGCCGCCAGACCACCGGCAGCCACCATGCCCGAGATGACATAAGGCAGGCCACCGATTTCCGGCGTGGCCAACACGATGATGTCACCACCGATGCGCATCTCACCCAGCTGGAAGATGCCGTCCTTGTTGATGTCCGCGACGGACAACAGGGTCGGATCCACCTTGGCCCAGTTTGCGATCCACAGCGGCAGCTTGTCGAAGGGCAGGCCCACGAGGTTGTTGAAGACCTCGTACTTGACCAACACCGCGAGCGCCGGCGCCGTGAAGTACAGCAAGAAGATGAAGAACAGCGACCAGGTCACCGACTCGCGTGCCTCCTTCACCGACGGCGTGGTGTAGTAGCGCATCAGGATGTGCGGCAGCGCAGCCGTACCCACCATCAGGCAGAACACCAGGGCCATGAAGTTCAGGCGGGACTCGTTGAAGGTCTTCTGGGCCTTCTCGTCACCCTTGGGGTCACCCGCGTAGACCGTCGCATGGCCCGGCATGCCAGCCAGCGGACGGGCACGCGCTTCGTTGGAGGTCTTGGCTGCGGTGTAGGCCTTCTTCGCATCCGCTTCCGTGGCCGGCAGCGAATCGAGCGCCTTTTGCGCAGCCTGGATCTCGGCCACCGGGGCGTTGGCTTCCTTCAGATCGGCCAACTTCTTCTCAGCGGCTTCCTTGTCGGCTGCCATGGCGGCCGGCACGTCCTTGAGCTTGGCCGTGGCCGCGTCAGCGCGCTCCTTGAAGATGGCGATGACTTCCTTCTCCTTGGCGTCTTCGCGCAGTTGCTTCTCGCGCTCGGTCACCTTCTGGAGTTGCTGGCCGTAAATGACCTGCGGGACGGGCACGCCGGTCTGCTTGACGGACAACCACACCACCGGGATCAGGTAGGCGATGATCAGAATGATGTACTGCGCCACCTGCGTCCATGTGACTGCGCGCATACCGCCCAGGAACGAGCACACCAAGATGCCGCCCAGACCCAGGAAGATGCCGATGCCGAAGTCCACGCCCGACAGACGCGTGGTGATCAGGCCCA
>JBEAWD010000208.1:0-11916 GCA_041160585.1 Pseudomonadota bacterium
CATCAAGCGTCAGCCTTAGCAGCTTGGTGCTGCCTTCCACCGCTTCGGCTTTCTCGATGCGCGCCACCCGCAGGTCGACCTTGACGAAGTCGTCGATGGTGATGGTGTCGGCCAATGCCTCGCCACCCGGCGGCGTGGTGCCCGCGGCATTCGGTGGCCCGCAAGACGCAGCCGCGTCAGCGGCCGCCGCAGCGGAGGTTTCGGCCGGCGGCTCGAACAAGGCGTCCACCTGCTTGGGGTCCACCCGCTGCATCAGGTGCTCGTAAGCCCCGATCTCATGCGCGCCCAGGGGCTTGGCGGCATCGGCCAACTGCAGCGGCGCCACCTTCAAGAAGGCTTCCACACGTGCGGCCAGCGCGGGCAGCATGGGCTTGAGGTACACGGTGAGCACACGGAAGGCCTCGATGCAGACCGAGCACACCTCGTGCAGTGCAGCATCCTGACCCTCCTGTTTGGCGAGTTCCCAGGGCTTGTTCTGGTCGACATACTCATTGACCCGGTCGGCCAGCGCCATGATTTCACGCACGGCCTTGGCGAACTCGCGCTCGGCATAGAGCGTGCCCACGGTCTGGCTCTGCGCGCGCAGCGCGGTCAACAGGTCTGCACCCGAGCCGGCGATGCGGTCGCTCAGGCGCCCGCCGAAGCGTTTGCTCAGGAAGCCCGCCGCGCGTGAGGCAATGTTGATGTACTTGCCCACGAGGTCGGCGTTTACCCGCTGCACGAAGTCCTCGGGGTTGAAGTCGATGTCCTCTACCCGAGCATTGAGCTTGGCGCACAGGTAGTAGCGCAACCACTCGGGGTTCAGGCCCAGCTCCAGGTAGCGCAGCGGACTCAGGCCCGTGCCGCGGCTCTTGCTCATCTTCTCGCCGTTGTTCACGGTGAGGAAGCCATGCACATGAACCGAGGTGGGCACCTTGCGACCGCTGAACTTGAGCATCGCCGGCCAGAACAGCGTGTGAAAGGTGACGATGTCCTTGCCGATGAAGTGAACCTGCTCTCGCTCAGGGTCGGCCATGTAGGCCTCGAAGTCCACGCCGCGCCGGTCCAGGAGGTTCTTCAGCGATGCCAGGTAGCCGATGGGCGCATCCAGCCACACATAGAAGTACTTGCCGGGCGCATCGGGAATCTCGATGCCGAAGTAAGGCGCATCGCGTGAGATGTCCCAATCCCCCAGGTTCACGTGGCCGTGTTCGTCGCGCGTGAACCATTCGCGCACCTTGTTGGCCACTTCGGCTTGCAGTCGGCCGTCCTGGGTCCAGGATTGCAGGAACTCCACGCAGCGGGGGTCGGACAACTTGAAGAAGAAGTGATCACTGTGGCGCAGAACCGGTGTGGCGCCGGACAGCGCCGAGTAGGGGTTCTTCAGCTCGGTGGGCTGGTAAACCGCCCCACAGGCCTCGCAGTTGTCCCCATACTGGTCCTTGGCGCCGCACTTGGGGCATTCGCCCTTGATGAAGCGATCCGGCAGGAACATGCCCTTTTCGGGGTCAAAGAACTGCTCGATGGTCCGCACCTCGATCAGGTCGTTGGCCTTGAGCGCGAGGTAGATGGACTGGGCCAGCGCGTGGTTTTCTGGCGCGTCGGTGCTGTGCCAGTTGTCGAACTCGATGTGAAAGCCTTGCAGGTAGCGGGGGCGGCCGGCGGCGATGTCGGCAACGTACTGTTGTGGGGTTTTCCCCGCCTTGCCGGCGGCGATCATGATCGGCGCACCGTGTGCGTCATCGGCGCATACGAAGTCCACCTGTGCGCCCATCATGCGCTGCGCCCGCACCCAGGTGTCGGCCTGGATGTACTCCATCATGTGGCCGATATGGAAGGGCCCATTGGCATAGGGAAGGGCGGAGGTGACGAATAGCTTGCGGGTCATAGGCCCAAATTCTAGTGACCGCCCCCAAACCGCTACCATTGCCGGTTTACTTCTGTTCCGCTGTTCCTATGTCTGCCACCGATTCCGCACTCGTCCAGGCCATCCAGGAGGCCCTGAAGTCGGTCGTTGATCCGCACACCGGCAAGGATTTCGTCTCAAGCAAGCAGCTCAAGAACCTGCGCGCCGAAGCGGGCGACGTGTCATTCGATGTGGAACTGGGATACCCGGCCAAGAGCCAGATCCCGGCCTTGCGAAAGGCATTGATTGCCGCGGCCCGCACGGTGCCCGGCGTTGAAAACGTCAGCGTCAACCTCAGCACCAAGATCGTGGCGCATGCCGTGCAGCGCGGCGTGCAGCTCATCAATGGTGTGCGCAACGTGATTGCCGTGGCATCGGGCAAGGGCGGTGTGGGCAAGAGCACCACCACCGTGAACCTGGCCCTGGCCCTGGCGGCCGAGGGCGCCCGCGTCGGCATCCTGGACGCCGACATCTACGGCCCGAGCCAGCCCATGATGATGGGCATCGAAGGCCGGCCTGAAAGTGCCGACGGCAAGAGCATGGAGCCGCTGGAAAACTACGGCGTGCAGGTCATGTCCATCGGCTTCTTGGTGGACGCCGACAACCCGATGATCTGGCGCGGCCCCATGGCCACTCAGGCCCTGGAGCAGCTGCTGCGCCAAACCAACTGGAACGACCTGGACTACCTGCTGGTGGACATGCCCCCGGGTACGGGCGACATCCAGCTCACGCTGAGCCAGCGCGTGCCGCTGACCGGCGCCGTGATCGTCACCACACCGCAGGACATCGCCCTGTTGGATGCGCGCAAGGGCCTGAAGATGTTCGAGAAGGTGGGCGTGCCCATCTTGGGTGTGGTGGAGAACATGGCGGTGCACGTGTGCGAGAAGTGCGGCCATGCCGAACACATCTTCGGCGCTGACGGTGGCAAGAAGATGGCGGCCGAGTACGGTGTCGATTACCTTGGCGCGCTGCCCTTGAACCTGTCGATCCGCGTGCAGGCCGACGCCGGCCGGCCCACCGTGGTCAGCGACCCCGACGGCGAGGTGGCCGGTATCTACAAGACCGTGGCGCGCACCGTGGCCATCAAGGTGGCGGCCAAGGCCAAGGACTTCAGCGCGAAGTTCCCGACGATTTCCATCTCGAAGAACACCTGAGCCCCTGGTCTGGACACAACGACATGAAGACCCTGATCTGCGACTGCAACGGCACGATGAGCCTGGACGGGCCGGCCCTGGCCAAGGCGCTCGACCAGGTGCCGGGGGCCGATGCCGACGGTCTTCAGACGGTGCACACGCTGTTGTGCCGGCGCGAGGCACCGGCCTTTCAGAAGGCGGCCAAGGCCGCCGGGGTCGGGGACGAGTTGCTGGTGGCCTGCACCCAGGAACAGCGCCTGTTCCTGGAGCTCAATGAACAGACGGAGGGCGCGCCCTCGGTGCAGGAGCGTCCCATCCGTTTCGTGAACATCCGCGAAACCGCCGGCTGGAGCCGCTCGTCGGCCACCGGTGAGCCGGCTGCTGCCGGCGCGGTGCTGCCCAAGATGGCGGCCCTGATCGCGGCGGCGCAGCGCCCCGACCCTGAACCGGTGCCGGTGGTGACCTACAAGTCGCAGGGGCGCGTCCTGGTGATCGGTCCTGCCGAACGCGCCGAGGCCGCCGCGCAGCGCCTGCAAGACCGTCTTGAGGTGGAGTTGCTGTGCACGCCACAGGCCGGTGGCCGTGCAGCGCCGGGCGTGCCGCAGCAGCGCAACCGTCTGGTGCATGCGGGCGTCCCCTCGCACCTCACGGGCTGGCTCGGCAACTTTGAGGTGCAGTGGGAAAGCGCCAACCCCATCGACCTGGATCTGTGCACCCGCTGCAACGCCTGCCTGGAGGTGTGCCCGGAAGGGGCCATCGGGCTGGACTACCAAATCGACCTGTCCCGCTGCAGTGGCCATCGCGCTTGCGTGAAGGTGTGCGAGGCCGCCGGTGCCATCGATTTCCAGCGGGAGCTGCAGGCTGGCGAAGGCCGTTTCGACCTGGTGCTGGATCTGCGCGAGGAGCCGGCCTACACCCAGCACCAATGGCCTCAGGGCTACCAGCATGTTTCGCCCACCGCCGGTGAAGGGGCCCTGTGGTCTGCGGTAACGCAACTGCGCGAACTCGTTGGCGAATTCGACAAGCCCCGCTTCTTTCAATACAAGCAAAAGCTTTGTGCCCACAGCCGCAACGAGAAGACCGGCTGCACCGCCTGCATCGACGTGTGTTCGGCCAAAGCCGTGCGCAGCGACGCCTCGCTCAAGGGAAAGGCCTCGAGCGTGCCCAAGGTGCGCCGGCCCGACCAGGCGCATGTGGTGGGTGGTCAGGGCGGCGGGATCATCGTCGAGCCCTTCCTGTGCGTGGGCTGTGGGGCCTGCACCACCGCTTGCCCCACCGGGGCACTGAGCTACCAAACGCCCACTGCGCCCGAGTTGGGCGGCCGCATCCGGACCATGCTGCAGGCCTGGCGTGCCGCCGGCGGCGTGGAGCGGCCGGGCGCGCCGGTGCTGCTCATCCACAGCCAGGCCCGTGGTGGCGCGGTGATCGACGAACTCGGTCGCCAGGCCCGCCTGGGCCGGCGCGGCCCTGATGGCCAGGTGCTGCGCGGATTGCCCGCGCGGGTGCTGCCGGTGGGCGTGTGGCACACCGCCAGCGCTGGCCTGGACATTTGGCTTTCAGCCCTGTGTTGGGGCGCTGCCGAGGTGGTGGTGATGCTCACCGGCGAAGAGGCGCCCGACTACCGCACGGCGCTGGCCGAGCAGGTGGGACTGGCGCGCGCACTGTGGCAGGGCATGGGCCATGCCGGAGAGGGCGTGCGCCTGTTGGAGGCGGCACCCGTGTCGCGCAATGCCGTGGCTGCGGCCGCCGCAGTCGCCGCACCCATCGACACCGCCGGTTTGGCACCGATCGATCGCGCCCTCATGCAGATCGCCGCCAGCGTGGCCACACCATCGGCGCCGGGTGCGACGGCCTTCAAGCCAGCCACCTTCACCGTGCTGCCCGAAAAGCGTGCCACGCTGGAGATGTGCATCGACCACCTGCTGTCCCACTCGCCGATCGCGACCCAGCCGGCCGAGCAGCGGCCCGAGTCCATCACGCTGCCGGGCGGGCAGGCATTCGGATCCTCCCCCTTCGGTACCCTGCAGGTGGACACCGCGGCATGCACCCTGTGCCTTTCATGCGTGGGCGCCTGCCCGCAAGGTGCCCTGGCCGACAACCCCGAGAAGCCGCAACTGCGCTTCGTTGAGAAGAACTGCGTGCAGTGTGGTTTGTGCGAAAAGACCTGCCCTGAAAACGCCATCAGCCTACAGCCACGCCTGTGGCTGGCCGACGAGGGCAAGGCGCGCAAACAGTTGCGCGTGCTGCACGAAGTGGAGCCCTTCCGCTGCATCCGCTGCGCCAAGCCCTTCGGTACGCTTCGCGCCATCGAGTCGATGCTCAGCAAGTTGGCCGGGCATCCGGCCTTTGCCGGCGCGGGTGCCGACCGTTTGAAGATGTGCGGCGACTGCCGCGTCATCGATCTGCACACCAACCCCAACGAAGTGCGGATCACCGACCTTTGAGCTGCCAACGCCATGAATTCTGACGAAATCCGCGCCTTGGGCTTTGCCACGATGGACGATGGCGAGGAACTGGCCCGAGCCGAGATCTATGGCTTGTTGGCCCGCCTGTGGTTCTCCCCGCCAGACGATGAGCTCATGCAGCAGTTCAAGGTGGCGGTGACGCAGGCGCCGCAATCCGGCGCCTTCCTCGAGGCACCCTGGGAAGCCTTGGTGGCCACTTTTCGCGAACTCGATCGCAGCGCAATCGCCGCCGAGTACGACGCCCTGTTCCACGGGGTGGGGCGGCCCGAGGTCTTCCTCTATGGGTCGTACCACCTCAGCGGCTACCTCAACGACAAGCCCCTGGCCGCCCTTCGCGTCGACCTGGCCGATCTGGGCCTGGCCCGCGACGACTCTCGCGGCGAGACCGAAGACCACGTGGCCTTCGTGTTCGAGGTGATGCGCTACCTGATCGCCGGCGACGATGTGGCCGTGTGCAACCTGGAACGTCAACGCCGCTTTTTCCGCAGCCACGTGCAGACCTGGGTGGAAGCCATGTGCGACTCGGTCAACGCGCAGCCGCGTGCCCGGGCCTACGCGCGCGTAGCCGACTTCACCCGCGCCTTCATCCAGGTGGAGACGCAGGGCTTCGATCTGCTCGAAGCCTAAGCCCCGTCGCTCGGGGCCAACCTTGCCGGTGCTTCGGCGCGCAACCACACGCTGAACACCGCGCCGCCACCTTCCTGGGCAGGACGGTTGGCCGCGCGGATGTCGCCACCGTAACGCTCCACGATGCTGCGGCTGATCCACAGCCCCAGTCCGGTCCCGTCCTTCTTGTGGGTCACGAAGGGCTGGAACAGCCCGTTCTTCACCGACTCCGGCAAGCCCGGGCCTTGATCGGCCACGGCCAACACCACACCGTCTTGTCCGTCGTCCATGAATTGGGCACGGCAATGCAGCGTGATGGTCCCGCCCGTGGGCATGGCGTGGGCGGCATTCATCACCAGGTTCACCAGCACCTGCTGCAGTTCCTGCCGGTTGATGGCCGCGCGCAGTCCAGGGGCAAGATCCTGCTGCAGTCGGATGCCCCGCTCGCGCAGGGCATGGTCGGTCAGCACCAGGCTGTCCTGCAGCACGCTGGCCGGGTCAACCGTTTCCACATAGCCGGCGAAGTCGCCAGGGCGCGCGAACTGCAGCATTTGCGTCACGATCAGCCGCATGCGTTCCACCTGCTGTTGCGCCAGATCGAGTTCGGTCTTCACCGAAGCCGCCTGGGGGCCCAAGGTGTCGCGCAGCAGGTCAAGGTTGCCTTGGATGACGGCGATCGGGTTGTTGATCTCGTGGGCCATCCCTGCGGTGAGTTGCCCGATCACGGCCAACTTCTCCGAGCGCATCAACTGCTGCTGCGCGGCCTGCAGCTCGGCCGTCCGTTCGGCCACGCGGGCATCCAACACGGCGTTCCATTCCTGCAGGGATCGGGTCTTTTGCGCAATGACGTCCAGCAGCACATCCAAGCCGCGGGCCAGGTGGCCGAGTTCATCCTGGCTGCGCAATGAGCCCACACGGGCGTGCACATCACCGGTCTGGAATGTGCGCATGGTGCGCTCCATCCGTTCAACTGGCTCGAAGATCCCGCGTGCGGCCCTCAGGCTCCAATAGGCCGCGGCGATCATCACAGTAAAGAACAGGGCCCCGATGGCCGCCAGCACGGCGTACTTCAGCATCGTGAAGGGGCGTTCCAGGAAGCCCACGTAGAGCATGCCCACCCGCTGGCCGCGGTGGTCGCTGATCGGCTCGTAGGCCGATACATACCACTCGTTGACAACAAAGGCGCGGTCCAGCCATCGGCGGCCCTCGTCAAGCACCGCTGCGTGCACCGTTTGCGACACGCGGGTACCGATGGCGCGCGTGGCCGCTCCTGCTGCGGCGGACGGTTCCTGTTCGAACAGGCGCACATTGGTGCTGATGCGCACATCGTCCAGGAACAGGGTTGCCGTTCCGCGGCTGCCGAAGGGCAGGGCGCCTTCGGGGTAGACGATGTCGTTGATGCGGTCGATGAATGCGAGGTTCCGGTTGAGCAGTACGCCGGCCTGCACATGGCCCAGCAGCGCACCGTTGGCATCGCGCACGGGTGCAGCCGCGGTGATCACCATGGCGCGGTCTTCCACGCCGCGTGTGGTGGCCCGTGCGCCCTGCGTGGACAGCAGGGGCACGGCCACTTGATCGCGGGCCTGCGGTGCCAAACGCCCGAACTCCGCCCCGTCGATCACCGCCACGTGCGGACGCCCGTCGCGCTCGCCCAGCAGCTCCACCGGGGCGCCTTCGGCAGCACCCCAATGCGCCACCACAAGACGCCCGTCCGGTGAGCGCCAGTTCAGGTAGCTCACGCCACTGCGTTCGCGCCACTGCTGCAGCAGCGACTGCATCGCGCTGGGATCACGGGCTTGCAGGGCCACGCGCAGGCCGTGGGATTCGGCCACGGTGGCCGCGCCGGTGCCCACTTCGGCCATCACCCGTTCAAAGTAACCGCGCGCCACTGCCAGGTCGCTGCGCACCTTGGTGCGCAGGAGCTCGTCGATCGCGTCACCGCTCCACCACAACAGGATCGCGCCAAGAAGCGGCAACACGCCCACCAGGGGCAGCAGCACCAGGGCCAGCAGCTTGCGACGGATGGACGTTCCCGACTGCAGCATGCCGATGGCGGCTCAGCGAGGGCTTGGGTGGGCCGCCCACTCGGCCACACGCCGCTCCAGCGTGCGCCGCGAGATGCCCAAGAGCTGCGCCGCGCGCGTCTTGTCTCCGCCCACCGAGCTCAGGGTCGATTCGATGTGGCGTCGCTCCAAGGTCAACAGGTCCGTCACCGCGCGATCCTCCAAGGCGTCTATGCCATCAGCGGGGCTGATGCGGTTTGCGGCGCCTTGCGCGCTGACGACCGCGTGCGATATCGACAGGGCAGGATCCACCTTGGGCATGGGCGGGTACAGGGCCGACACGTTGAGCGAACCCAGGATGATCGAGCGCTCGATGAAGTTGCGCAGTTCGCGCACATTGCCCGGCCAGTCATAGGCCTGCAGGTACCCCATCTCGCCGGCCGTCACCTCGATGGCAGGCAGGCCCAGTCTCGCGCACAGCACCTCGATGAAATGCGGAACCAACTCCGGAATGTCTTCCTTGTGCGATCGCAGTGGCGCCAGGCGGATCTCCACCACCTGCAACCGGTAGAACAGGTCCGAGCGGAATCGACCGGCGGCCACCTCAGCGGCCAAGGGTCGGTTCGTGGCGGCCACGATGCGCACATCCACCGGAATCTCCTGGCGGCTGCCGATCGGTCGAATGCGCCGCTCCTCAAGGGCACGCAGCAGGCTGGCCTGTTGAGGCAGGGGCAATTCGGCCACTTCGTCCAAGAACAGCGTGCCGCCCTGGGCATACACGAACAGGCCATCTCGCCCGGTGCTGCCGAACAACTCCTCTTCGGCCTGTTCGCCCGACAGAGTGGCGCAGTTCACCGGCACGAAAGGGCCTGGGGCTCGCGGACTGCCATGGTGAAGGGCTGAGGCGGCCAACTCCTTGCCGGTGCCGCTCTCGCCGGTCAGCAGCACCGTGCTGTCCACGCTGGCCGTGCGCCGGATGGCTTCCTGCAGGCCTCGGATGACCAGGGACGAGCCGATCAGGGCCCCGGGTGTCGGGGCGCGTCGTTCCAGGTGGCGCCGCAGCAGAAAGTTCTCACGCTTGAGTTGCGCACGCTCCAGGCACTGGCGCACGGAATTGAGCACCTGCGGGATGCGGAAGGGTTTGAGGATGAAGTCGCTGGCGCCGGCCCGCAGGGCGGTGATGGCCGAATCCACATCGGCGAAGGCGGTGATGAGCACCACCTCGAATTGGTGACCGGTGGCCCGCAGCGCTTGCAGCCAGTCGAGCCCGCTTTGGCCAGGCAGGGAAATGTCGAGGATGACGAGGTCAAAACGGTGCTGCTCGACCAGCGCCGCGGCCTGCTCGGCGCTGCCGGCGCTTTGCAGCCGACCCACCAGGGGCTGCAGCGTCTTTGAGATGAAATGCACCATCCCGGGTTCGTCGTCGACCACCAACACCGAGGCCCACGCCCAAGTCGGGCGGCTCAGCGGTTCCAGGGCTTGGGCGTGGCGGCTCATGTCGGCGCGCATTGTAGGAAGGCTGCCCCATTGGGCTCGCGCTGGGGGGATCGGCAGCCGAAACCGGGCGGTTCCAAGGGTAGTCCCTTGAGTGCGTGAGCCGCCCGCATCGCGACAAATTGTCGCGAGTCCGGTCGAGCTGTCGCAATTCCGATCAGGGCTGTCCCGCATTGCCGCCCCGTTGCAAATTCGCGCCAATACAGGGTATGCACAAGCATGCACACGTAGAACGTGTGTGGGCCGTGCTGGATTCAAAGGAGGTTCCATGAAACCAGCTTCTGAACAAATGCTGTCCCGTCGCAAGGCGCTGGCCGGCGCGGGTGCGGTGGGTGCAGTGGCCGCGGTGGCCGCCGTGTCGGCATCGTCCATGGTGTCCGCGCCCGAGCAGACGGCTGCGGCCCCGACTGAGCCGGCGCAGGCCGACCAGGAAGGCTACCGCCTGACTGAGCACATCAAGCGCTACTACAGCACCGCCCGCGTCTGACGCGTCGGCGGTTTCCCTTTTCATCAACCGGTTGTCCAACAGGAGGTTTTCATGTTGTTGACACGCAGGTCGAACGAGACCGGAGCGGCGCCGCCGTCCCGGGGACTCGTCGACAGTCTGGCGCGGGGCATCTCCCGTGCCATGCCGACCATGGACCGGCGCGCCTTCCTGCGCCGTTCCGGGCTCGGCGTGGGCGCGGGCCTTGCGGCCTCGCAGCTCACCTTGGTGAAGAAGGCTGACGCCCAGGCGGCGGCCACTTCTTCGAACGGCAAGAAGATCGAGGTCAAGCGCACCGTGTGCACCCACTGCTCGGTGGGATGCGCGATCGATGCGGTGGTCGAGAACGGCGTTTGGGTGCGTCAGGAGCCGGTGTTCGATTCGCCCATCAACCTGGGCGCGCATTGCGCCAAGGGTGCGGCGGTGCGCGACAACGCGCACGGCGAATACCGCCTGAAGTACCCGATGAAGCTCGTGGACGGCAAGTACCAGCGCATCAGCTGGGACCAGGCCCTCGACGAGATCAGCGGCAAGCTGCTCAAGTTGCGTGAAGAGAGCGGTCCGGATTCCCTGTTCATCGTGGGCTCCTGCAAGAGCAACAACGAGCAGGGTTATCTGATGCGCAAGTGGATGTCGTTCTGGGGGTCCAACAACACAGACCACCAGGCACGAATATGCCACTCCACTACTGTCGCCGGTGTGGCGAATACGTGGGGATACGGTGCGATGACCAACTCGTACAACGACATGCGCAACAGCAAGGCTGCGATGTACATCGGCTCGAATGCAGCCGAAGCGCATCCGGTGAGCGTGTTGCACACCCTGCATGCCAAGGAAAAGGGCTGCAAGGTGATCGTGGTGGATCCGCGTTTCACGCGAACCGCCGCCAAGGCCGACCAGTACGTGCGCATGCGCTCAGGCGCGGACATTCCGTTCCTGTATGGCGTGATGTGGCACATCTTCAAGAACGGCTGGGAAGACAAGAAGTACATCAACGACCGCGTCTGGGGAATGGACAAGGTCCGTGAAGAGGTGCTGGCCAAGTGGTCGCCCGAGAAGGTGTACGAGGCCTCCGGTGTTACCGAGCAGGAGTGCTACCAGGTCGCCAAGACCATGGCCGAGAACCGCCCGAGCACGCTCGTGTGGTGCGTGGGCCATACGCAGTCCACCATCGGCAACGCCAAGGTGCGCGTGTCCTGCCTGCTGCAGTTGGCCCTGGGCAACATCGGTGTCAGCGGCGGCGGTGCGAACATCTTCCGTGGCCATGACAACGTGCAGGGCATCACCGACGTCGGCATGAACCCCGACTCGCTGCCCGGCTACTACGGCATCGCCGACGGTGCCTTCAAGCACTACGCCGGCGTGTGGGGTGTCGACTTCGATTGGATCAAGAGCCGCTATGCCCCGGGCATGATGAACAAGCCTGGCTTGACCATCTCCCGTTGGTTCGATGCGGTGCTCGAGAAGAACGAGGTCATCGACCAACCCAGCAACCTGCGGGCGATGTTCTATTGGGGTCATGCACCCAACTCCCAGACCCGTGGTCTGGAGTTGAAGCGCGCTCTGGACAAGCTCGACATGCTCGTCGTGGTCGACCCCTTCCCGTCTGCCACGGCCGCCATGGCCGCCATGCCGGGCAAGTCCGAAGACCTCAACCCCAACCGCACGGTCTATCTGCTGCCTGCTTGCACGCAGTTCGAGACCAGCGGCTCGGTGACGGCCTCCAACCGCTCCATCCAGTGGCGTGAGAAGGTCATGGAGCCGCTGTACGAATCGCGCAGCGACCACATGATCCTGTATCAGTTGGCCAAGAAGCTGGGCTTTGCCGAGCAGCTGGTCAAGAACT